>DATMLG010000150.1:0-5075 GCA_035570675.1 Verrucomicrobiia bacterium
AAACCGATTTCGTTGGACGTTTCGACTTGACTGCAATCACAAGCCGTTTATCTAAAACATGTTGCGAGAAATTATTAGAAGTCCAAATACACCATCAGCGTGTCCTTAACCATGCAGTGAGCGTTTCCCCGTTCTGATAAATTTGTAATGTTGCGGCAACTACTGGTGCCGTGGCAAATAAACTGAAAACTCAAGACAGTTACCTCAAACCAACTGGTTAAACACAAAAATACCCATGAACCACATACTAAGAAAAACAATGCTGGCAGTGGCTGGTGCCGTGATGGCGGCCCAGACCGCCTCTGCCGGTAATTCCTACACGGCAAACAGCGATACCTTGCTCGAATTCAAGGCGCCTGGAGCCGCGAACGACGTTATCTTTGACCTCGGCTCCGTCTCCCAGTTCTATTCCGGAAGCACCACCATTGACCTGTCCACTATTGGTTACAACAGCTCGTTCCTGGCGAACGTCAGCAGCTCGCTCAGCTCGCTTGAGTGGACGATTGTCGCGTCACCCACCGCCGGAGTTCCGAAAGGCGTCGTTCTCACCGATGAAGGCGGTGAGGGCAACATCAGTCCCTTCTTTAATAATACCCAGGCTGCGGGTGCGGCGGCTTCGGTTAATAACACGGGCTCGGCTTATGCCGCAATTCTGGGTACAGGCATTCTCAGCCCCCAGGCGGTCAAGATGCCCACGACCACTGCAAACGGCTACACGCAAAACGGCGATGATCTCAACGGGTCAATCAACGGTGATGCCTCGGTGATTAACAGCGATTTCACCGGACTCGCCAGCGCGGAATTCGAAGAGTTCGATGGGACAGGGAATCCCCAGGACCTGGGCACGTTCACGTTTAACCAAGCCACCGGCCAGATGATCTTCACTGCGGTTCCCGAGTCCGCCACTTATGGTGTGCTCGCCGGCGCCGGATTGCTCGCCCTCTCGCTCGGTCGCCAGTTTGGCCGCCGGAAACTCGCCTGATTCAACCGTTAATTATCAAACAACCAAACCATAAAATCCAATCAAGGAAACATGAAATTGAATAAATTAGCCCTGACAGTGGCCGCAGGCTGCGCCATTGTCTCCACAGTACAAGCGGACACGACCTTCTACATCTCAGGTTCCACCGCTTACCGCAAGTCCACCTACGCTGCCCTCTCGGCAATGTACGGTGCCGGCATTGACGTGAACTATCCCATCGGCGACACTTCTTCCACCGCGACCGGCTCCGGCGCCGCGAACGTGGTAAATACTGTCGGCAATGGCAGCGCCAACTTGGTTTGGTCTGGCACTCCGCCCACCCTCGGTCTCGGTCATGTGGTCGTTGTTTGCAATTGGTCCGGCTCGATCAGCGGACAAAAGGCGGACGCGGAAAGCGCCCTTTGGCCCACATTCCTTGCTCCTGGAACCACGGCTGGCACTGAGAACTTTGTGCCTGCAGTTCCAGACATGAATGTCTCGGACAACTTCCAGAAGACCACGACGTACTTCCCTCCTGGCGACCCGGCCGCCGTCAATTTGACGCGCAGCGCCGTGGCGATCATCGAGTTCATCGTTGCCAAGGATCCGTCGGCACCGGCGGACTTGACCGACGTGTCTTCCTTGAGCCTTCGTCAGGCGTACAAGCTTGGATATCTTAACACGGCGCAATTGACCGGCAATGCCGCTGAAAACAACACGTTCCTTCTCCCCGTCGGCCGCGATGATGACTCGGGCACCCGCACCATCTTCGAGGCGGACAACGGCATTGCCTTCACCGCCACGTTGCTCCAATGGGGACTGCACTCCACGGTGGTTGATGGAACACCTGGCTATACTCCGTATCAATTCCCCTTGGCCAGCATCAATGCCAACGACGGCAGTGGTTACGCCTCGGGTGGAACCTTGGCCAAGGTGTTCAACGACGCGACCGGGCCCGGAACGATCGTGAATCCCGTCACCGGTGCCGGCAATGTCACCTCCTACTTCATCGGCTACTGCTCTGTGACCGATGCGACTGGCGTAATTGCTCCCGCTAATTTCCTGAACTACAACGGCGTTGCTTGGAGCACTGCCGTGGTCGAGGAAGGGCAATACACCTACTGGGGTTACGAAAACGTGGACGTCCGTCCTGCTCATAACAATGGTGCCACCCATACATTCTACAGCGCATTGGTGACCGGCGAGCAAGGCCAGGCCGGTGTGCTGGCCGGAACCATTGCGATCGGGAACATGAACTGCAGCCGTTCCGCCGACGGTGGCCTCATCTCCCACAACTAAAGTCTTGGCTCTGGCTTCGGCCGGACCACACTGAAGTTTCACGGGCCAGCGCGGTTCACTCCGCGCTGGCCTTCACCTTTGCACAAATGAAAATAAAATTCCCGCCCGCCCTCAAGTTTTCTTTGCTGCTCAATTTCCTGTTACTGGCTCTGGCCGCCTGGCTGCTGCGGCCCGTGCCTTCCCCGGCCCGCGCAGTTTTCACCCAAGCGCCCTCTCCCCACGCCGCTGGTGAAACTGACCTCAAAGCTTCCGCCCCCGCCTCCCTTCTTCCCTTTCGCTGGAGTCAACTTGAGTCCACCAACTATCTCACTTATATCGCCAACCTTCGTGCCATCGGTTGCCCGGCCCAAACCGTACGGGACTTGATTGTGGCGGATGTGGATAGTTTGTACGCTCCAAAGCGGGAAAAGCTCCTCGATCAGGAAGCACAAACCGGGCAAGACCTCGGAATTCAACGACAAGCGCTGCAACAGGAGGAGTCTGATCTCATCGCCCGCCTCTTGGGCCTGCCTCCGCGCCGCAGCCCTCCCCCTTCCGCTGATTCCGGGGTTGAAGCACGAGTCCAATCCCCCAAAACTTCCATGCCGCTCGCATTTTTGGATGCGGACACGAACTTTGTCCAATTGGATGACCGCCAGCAGGCGATCATCGCGCGATTGAGACAAGGTTTCGCGGACGAAGTGGGTGGCCAGAGCACTGACCCCTCCAGCCCGGAATACGCCGAACGCTGGCGGAAGGCGCAGCCTGAATACGACGAAATGCTGCAGACCCTGGTTGGTCAGGAAGCCTTCGTAGAACTGCAACGCGAGGCCGCGCGCCCCGGCCAAAGCCCCTGATTTCGCACCCTACATCGACGTTTTTGGCAGCAGGGTGCCGCTTCCTTTGACTCCCGGATGCCGCGCATAGTAGTCCTTGATCATCTGGTTCACTTGGGCGATTTCTTGGTCATTCAGCGCGGACGGTGAAGCTTGAAAATAGTCCAAGGTTTCCCGGGCGACGTGAAATCCGCCATTTGCCGACAAAGAAAGCCAATACGCCGTCTTGATCCGGTCCTTCTCCACGCCCTTCCCATAAGAATATGCGATCGCTAGAGTAAACTGCGCCTTGGCCAGGCCCTGTTCGGCCGCCTTTTCAAACCATTTGGCAGCTTCCTCGTCACTTTGCTGAACTCCGTGGCCGTCCTGATACATCACGCCCAGGTTGTTTTGCGCAGACGCCGAACCCAAATCCGCCGCCTTGCGATTCCATTTTAGGGCCTCCTGATAATCCGGCTCCACCCCCTCATTCAAATAATATAATTCCCCCAACGCCTGCATGGCCGACACCAAGTTTTGCCCGGCCGCCTTTCGATACCAGGCGATGGCATCGTCGAAATTTGTCGCCACCCCGCGTCCGTGGGCGTATGAATTGCCCAAATTGTATTGGGCGATGGCGTCGCCCGCGTCGGCGGCCTTGCGCAGCCACTTCGCAGCCTCCGCCCAATCCTGCTTCACACCCTTCCCGTCCGCGTAAAGCACCGCCAGATTGTTTTCCGCCTCGACGTTGCCCTGATCCGCCGCCTGACGATAAAACTCCGCCGCCTTGCCAAAGTCCTGCGCCACCCCCGTGCCATCGGCGTAGCTCTTTCCCACAAAATATTCGGCCTTCGCATCCCCCTTGTCCGCCAGCATCTGCGCGCGCGCCAAATCCATTTCCTCGACGCCTGCACGAGAGGTCAATGTCAAGAAGAGAGCCAACAGCCCTGCCGAACAGACTCCACAGCCAAGCCGGGATGGCCCATTTTTCACTTTGAACATCTGAATCTTATAACCAGATGGCCGATTGAAATCACGTTACAATTTGCGCCAGCACGTAAAAAGAATCGCCTTCATGTAACAAATTTGTACCGCCCGCCGAACTATTAACTATTGTGGGATTACAACCTTATAACATGTTTAATGTTAGAAACTTATGTGGCAATCCGGAATGTCCTGAATATGCACTTCAAGGTCCCATTACAGGTAGTGACCTCATGAAGTCATCGGGTAAGGTGCGTGCCGTCAACTCTGTACAATTCACCACCAAAATGATAATGAAAACCTACAATAGATTAGTCTGTGCCTTGGCTTTGTCCATCGGGACCGTTTTTTCGCTCATCCCGAATGCCAGGGCGACGACGTTAACCTATACAAACGCTCATTTAGAAATGATGCTTTGTTTCCGCCAGGTGGGAACGGCAAACCCTTTTGACTTGGAGGTGAATTTGGGATCCGTCACCAACCTGATTGCCTTGCCCGCTGGCACAACCATTACCAACACCAGTTATAACTTTCTTCAATTGTCAAACGCCATGGGCTCGTCGGTCTTGGACAACACGGAATTTTCCGTGACAGCGGCTGCTTTCGCCGGCGATACGACCAGTCTGGCGGTGGCGATCGATACAGTTTGGGCGACGATCCCTCGCAGCGATCCCGCCACTCCGAATGCCCCTTGGACCCGCGAAAGCAGGACCATTACGGGGGGGGCGGCGAGCACGATTTACGACATCGGCAATTTGGCCACGGAATATAGCGGCCTCCACGTTTCCGACCCGCTGGTGAACAACAATCCTGTGGTGGGCATTCCGCCCGGCAGCGCCTATTCGTGTGAAGGGGATCTTGG
This sequence comes from Verrucomicrobiia bacterium, assembly GCA_035570675.1. Classification (GTDB taxonomy): domain Bacteria; phylum Verrucomicrobiota; class Verrucomicrobiia; order Limisphaerales; family Pedosphaeraceae; genus DATMLG01. Next base: position 4,901 of record DATMLG010000150.1, read on the forward strand.
GCCGGCCGGCGACCTCAATGGCAGTTATTTTATAGTGGAGAACTACGCGCCCTCGCCATTTACCACCGCGATTGTCTCGGACTTCTTCATGGAGGTGCCCAAAGATTTTGCCGACCCGCTGAACGGAAATGCGACCACCGGGAACACGGATTACCTGGGCTATTTCACCTTCACC
>DATMLG010000151.1:0-11294 GCA_035570675.1 Verrucomicrobiia bacterium
TGGGTCTGGGCGAGATGACGGCCCTGCAGGAGCAGCGCCAGGCAAAGCGTTGCCTGCAGGGTGTGCTCAAAATCATGATACTTCACGTCTATCGGCTGATAGTCGTCGAAACTCCCGGTGAAATAATCGACCGCCCAGCTGAAGATGCGCGGCACAAACATGCGGTCGCCTTCAGGAAAAGCTGTGAGGTAGGCTGCTTGCACCGCCGCCGCAACTGCTGCCGGTTCTTTGGTGGAGACGGGCGAGTGCATTTTCCCGAATATAGACCGGGGCCTCGGGAATTGCACCTGTTTTGTGCGTCGAATGGTTTGATTCCCGCCCGATTGCGCGTTATGCTGGCCCGAATTGCAGCGCATGGCTCATCATTCACACCGCGACGCCGGGAACGATCCCACTTTCTCCGCGCGTTCGCGTTCCACCTGGGAGATTCTCCGCCGCGTGGCCGTCTATTTGAAGCCGTACAAAGGAATGGCGTTGGGCACCATGAGTTGCGCCCTGCTTTCCCTCGCATTTTCGCTCGCTTATCCAAAACTCATCGGGGCGGTCATAGACGATGTCATTGGCCGGAAACATATCGAAGACCTGACGCCCGTCATGCTGGCCCTGCTGGGGGCATTTCTGCTGCGCGACGCCTTCAACGCCCTGCGGATTCTTATCAACAACGCGCTTGAGCAAAATGTCATCTTCGACATGCGCCGCGATGTCTATTGGCGGTTGCAACGGCTGCCAGTCAACTATTTCGATCAGCGCGCTTCCGGCGACCTGATGACACGCGTTATTGAGGACGTCAACTCGGTCGAGCGGATTCTAATAGATGGCATCGAACAGGGCGCGGTGGCCGTATTGAGTCTGATTGTTGTTCCGGTGATGCTGTTTCGGGTGAATGTCACCCTGGCGCTGGCGGCAATGATACCGTTGCCCCTGCTGGCCGGCGGGGCGCTTTGGTACACGCTCACGGCGCACCGCCGTTACCGTGGGCAACGCCAGGCCGCGAGCGCCATGAACGCCCTGCTCATGGACAATCTGCAGGGTGTCCGGCAGATAAAATCCTTCGGCCAGGAGGCGCATGAGGACGCGCGCTTTGCCGGACGCGCCGATGATTTGCGCCGTTCAACCCTCGGCATCATGCGCGTCTGGGCGATGTATTCGCCGGCCATGAGCTTTTCCGCGGCCCTGGGCACCGGCCTGATTCTGTGGGTCGGTGGCTGGCAGGTGGTGCATGGTGCGATGACCTCCGGCCAACTCATCACATTTTTGTTTTACCTGGGTTTGTTCTACGATCCGATCCGGCAGTTGCACGGATTGAACCAATTGTTGCAGGCCGCGCGCGCCGCCGGCGAAAGGGTGTTCGATATTCTCGATTTTTCCATCGAGCGCATGGACAACCGCCGACGCCAGCCGCTGCCCGGCCCGGCGCGGGGCGAGGTGGTTTACGAGCAGGTGGAATTCAGTTACGCGGGTGGCAAAACTGTACTGGCCGACGTTTCCCTCCAGGCGCGGCCCGGGCAGATGATCGCGCTCGTTGGCCCCACCGGCGCGGGAAAATCCACGCTGGTCAATCTTTTGCCCGCGTTCTATGAGGTCACCTCGGGACGAATCACCATCGATGGCCACGACCTGGCGGGCGTGACGCTGGATTCATTGCGCAAGGAAATCAGCGTTGTTAGCCAGGAGGCCTTTCTGTTTAACGGCACCATCCGCGAGAACATCCTTTATGGCCGGACCGACGCCACGGAGGAGGAAATGATCGCCGCGTCCAAGGCGGCGAACTGTCACGCATTCATCTCCGTGCTGGCGGATGGATATGATTCCCGCGTCGGCGAGCGCGGAGTGAAGTTGAGCGTCGGCGAAAAACAGCGGGTCAGCATTGCGCGCGCGCTGCTCAAGAACGCGCCCATCCTCATTCTGGACGAGGCGACGGCGAGTGTGGATACGGGCACGGAGAAACTGATCCAGGAGGCGCTGGAACGCCTGATGACGAACCGCACCAGCTTTGTTATCGCCCACCGCTTGAGTACCATCCGCAACGCCGACCAGATCCTGGTATTGCGCGAGGGTCGGATCATTGAACGGGGCACGCACGATGAGTTGACAGCTCTGAACGGCCTTTACGCCCGGCTGTCGCGCATCCAGAACACCACGTTCATCGAGGAAGGCTTTGAAAAGCTGTCCACCGTGGAGTAACTTTTCCCGGTGAATGACGCGGGCAAAATGCTGATGCTGGCCGGCTTGGGGCTGTTCATCCTCGGCCTTGTGCTGTGGTCCGGTTTTGGACGCAGCTGGCTCGGACGGCTACCGGGGGATGTTCAATATCATCGTGGGAATTTCAGTTTTTATTTTCCGTTCGTGACCTGCATTGTGGTGAGCATCGTTCTGACCGTCATTTTCAGGCTCTTCCGCAAGTGATTCCGCTTGCAACCTGGCGACGGACGTTTTTAGAATCCGGCATGGAAGACTCGCAGTTATCGCAGTATTTGCCGGTCCTGATTCTGGGACTCGTGGCGATGGCGTTCGCCTTTGGCACCCTTTTGATTTCGGTGGTGGTCGGCAAGCGGGGCAAGCGCAGCCGCGTCAAGGATTCCGCCTACGAATGCGGCATGCTGCCGGTGGGCGAGGGGAGCAGCCGGATGTCCGTGAAGTTTTATCTCGTCGCCATGCTCTTCATCCTTTTCGACATCGAGGTTGTCTTCCTGTATCCGTGGGCGGTGGTTTACCGGGACATGCTCCGCGACCACGCGAACCTCATCTTTGGCTCAATGCTGACCTTCATTGGCATTCTCCTCGTCGGCTACATTTACGCCCTGAAGAAGAAGGCGTTCGACTGGAAAAACTGACGGCGTTGCCCGTCTTGGTGAAGAGTGTCAGGATCTTTTGATGACCGTGGCGCCGGCGGCGGGACGCGAAACGAACATGGTCGCCTTGATGCCCGTCCGCTTCTCGTATTCTTCCCCAATTTTTTTCGAGATGGCGTCAACCGCGTGACCCTGGACCAGGGCAACCGTGCAACCGCCAAATCCTCCGCCGGTCATGCGGCAGCCGAAAACACCGCCCTTCTGGCCGATCCCGGCCGCGATGTCCACCACCACATCCAGCTCGCTGCAACTCACCTCATAATCATCGCGCAGCGAGCGGTGGCTGGCATACATCAGTTCGCCGGCGGCCGGCCAGTTTGACGCGCGGATTTCCGCGGCGGCGCGCGGGGTGCGCTCAATCTCACCGATGACGTGCCGGGCGCGGCGGAAGGCGACGTCATCCATGCGACCCTTGGCGGCTTCAAGCGCGGCGGCGGTGGCATCGCGCAGCGAGGCGACGCCCAGGACTTTTGCGGCGGCTTCGCATTGGGCGCGGCGCTTCGCGTATTCACCGCTGCCAAGTTCGTGTTTGACGTTGGTGTTGGTGATAAGCAGCGCGACCGACGGGTCGCTCATGGGGACGAGTTCGGGCTTGCGGGTGCGGCAGTCGAGCAGCAGCAGATGGTCGGGCTTGCCCATGACGGAAATAAACTGGTCCATGATGCCGCAGGGGACGCCGGCGTATTCATGCTCGGCTTTCTGGCAGAGCAGGGCTTTTTCCACCGGGTCAAGCGTGCGGCCCGTGATGACTTCAAGCAGTGTGGCGGTGGCGACTTCCAGGGCGGCGCTGCTGGAAAGGCCGCCGCCGAGCGGCACGGTCGAATGGATTAGCGCGTTGAAACCGCCGGGATCCATGTTGCGCGCAACAAAACCTGCGACCACCCCGGCCGGATAATTTGCCCACGTGCCTTTCGGAAAGGGCTTCATAGGTTTGGTCAGGTCAATCGTGGCGGGCTGCTCATTGACGGTGGAACGGAGTTGAATCTGTTTGGAGCCGGAGGGCGCGGCGGCGATTACGGTGTAACGCTCAATGGCCATGGGCAGCACGAAGCCGTCGTTGTAATCCGTGTGTTCGCCGATGACATTGACGCGCCCCGGCGCGGCGGCAATCCACTGCGGCGGCTGGCCGTAAGCTTTTTGAAACTGTTCGCTGACGTAACTGGTGATTTCTTTGAGCGTCATGGAGGAGGCGCCGGGAAGCGAAATTCACGGCGTTTTTTAAGGCTTCAGGAAGATCAGGAAGGCGGAGGATTCTTTTTCCCGCCGGCAATGGCGCCCAGCAGCATCAGCACGCCAAAAACCAGCAACACCAGGCCCCAGATGAGGTTGATGTTGATGCCGAGCGAGCGCGCATACATTTCAGTATTCGAGCCCGTTAGGAGTCCATTGAGCGCGAGCAGCGCGCCGATGAGCGTAAACATGAGACCGATTGGCCAGCGAATATCCAGACCCATAAATATGTTCCTTTCTTGTTACCAGAATATGAAGTTGAGAATGACGCAGCAGACCAGCAGTGCGATGCCGACCACGGCGGGGCGCTGCCAGACGGGCTGATTGTGGTCCACGGTCTTGGGCGTGAGCGAATAAACCAGGCCCTTCAGTTCCTCGTCGGACTTGGTGCGCTTCGTGGCCAGCGAAATCACCGCGGTCAACGTGAAGCAAACAAGAAACGCAACCGTGGCGAGCCAGAAGTTTTGGGCCATCTCGCTGGGAAACGTTCTGACCACGCCAAGATAACCGCCCTTCATCACATTGATCGCATGGTTGGCGGAGTCAATATTGCTGGTGGTGGTGGTGAGCGCGTGGAATATTGCCGAGCCGCCAATGCCGCCAAAGAGCCCGAGGAACGCGCCCGTGCCGGTGCAGCGCTTCCAGAACATGCCGAGCAGGAACGTGGCGAACAGCGGCGCGTTCACAAACCCGAACACCAACTGAATGATGTCCATCGCGTTATTATACATGGATGCGAAATAGGCGGCGAAGATGCTTAAGACGATGCCGACCACGGTGATGCACTTGCCCATCCAGAAATAATGCGCATCACTCCGGCCCGGCGCAAAATAGGCCTGGTAAAGGTCATAGGTCCAGACGGTGTTGAAGGCGGTGACGTTTCCAGCCATGCCTGACATGAAAGACGCAAGCAGGGCGGTGAGCGCCAGGCCGAGCAATCCAGTCGGACAGTACCGCGTCACAAGCGAGATAATGACGCCATCGTAATAGTTCTCCGCAATACTATTGTAGAGGCCTTGATGGATCTGCTCATCGGAGAGCTTGTCTCCAGCGTTCGCAGCGACCAGCGAACTGATTTTGGTGGCATCGACATTTTTACCAAGCGCGTCGCCCACGGCCTTGACCGCTGCGGCCGAGTCGGTGGGGCTGGCGGCCTTTACGGCGGCGATGCCCTTGGCATAGGTTTCTTCGGAAAGGATGGGTGGCGGAATGCGATAGTTCTTTTCTGGCAGGGAAGCGAGGGCCACTGCCAGCATTCCGGGCAGGATGACCAGCGCCGGGAAGAGCATTTTGGGAACGGCTGCCACGAGCGGAGTGTTGCGGGCGGCCGTCATGTTTTTGGCGGCCATGGCGCGCTGGACGACGAGGAAGTTCGTGCACCAATAGCCGAACGAAAGCACAAAACCCAGGCCAAATATCATCGCAAACCAATCCACACCCATCGGATTCGAGCCTGATCCCGCGAGTACCGGCTTCCACGCGCTGGTCCAGGCGTCGGCTGCGAAGGTTTTGTCATTAAGATTTAGGGCCGCCGGATTCAGCGCGACTATGTGCAGCCGGGCCATCAAGTTGCTCCACCAGCCCACATCCTTCAGGCCGAGATAAACCACGGGCGCAAAACCCAGCACGATCATGAAAAACTGGAGCACCTCGGTATAAATGGCGGAGGTGAGGCCGCCTTTGAGCACGTAAACCAGCACCACGCCGGAACAAACGAACAGCGCGAAGTTATAATTCCAACCGAGGAGCTGGTTCAGCAGCTTGGCCAGCGCGTTCATGGAGATGCCAGAGGCAAAGATCGTCATGACGGCGAAGGCAATGGAATTCAAGGCGCGTACACGTTCGTCGAAGCGCATCTTCAAATATTCGGGCACAGAGCGGGCCTTGGAACCGTAGTAAAATGGCATCATGAACACGGCCAGAAAGATCATGGCGGGAATGGCGCCGACCCAATAGAAATGGCAGGTCGCAATGCCATATTTGGCGCCGCTGGCCGCCATGCCGACCAGCTCAAGCGCGCCAAGGTTGGCCGAAATGAAGGCAAGGCCGGTGACCCAGGTCGGAATGGAGCGCCCCGATGTGAGGAAGTCCGAGGATGTCTTCATGTAACGTGAAAGCATCCAACCAATTCCGATGACGAAGCCCGTGTAGGCGAGCAGAATAGTGTAGTCCAACCACTGGAGTTCTATGTGCATGGGCAGGAGACTAACCAAGCGAATTAGAAATGTAACCTATTTTTTTGTGAGGAAATGATTTTAGCTAATAATTACGCACGTCATTGATTTTGAATAACTTGCGTTCAATTTCACAAAATTGTGGCTCCTGCAACGCCGGGGTGGCATTTGAAACTTGACTCGCTGGTAGTGCGCACTTAATATTTTAATTAACGGTACAGATGGCTGGTTTCACCAGCTCGCGAAAGTCGGAAGAATCAAATCTGCCGACTTTTTTGTTCCCCTGATGAGGGGTGCCGTGACGACGATATGAACGCAGATTTTCTGACAGTACTCGAGTTCTGGGAGCGGGAAAAGGGCATCAGCCGTGATGTCCTGATCGCTGCTGTCGAGGAGGCGTTGGTGTCGGCCGCCAAGAAGGCGGTCGGCCCGGCCCGGGACCTCCGCGTCGTCATTGACCCGAAGAACGGGGACATCAAAGCGTTTGCAAAGCTGCTGGTGGTGGAAAAGGTGGTCGCCAAGCATGACCAAATCACCGTTTTCGACGCGCGGCGGATCAAGCCGGAAGCGCAACTCGGCGAGGAAATCGAAAAAGAGGTGACGCCGGCGGGCTTCGGGCGGATTGCGTCGCAGACGGCCAAGCAGGCTTTGATGCAGCATCTCCGGCGCGCGGAGAAACAGTTGATTTTTACCGAGTTCAAGGACCGGGTGGGCGACATCATCAGCGGCGTTGTCCGGCGCTTTGACCGGTCGGACGTGAGCGTCGATTTGGGCAAATATGAGGCGCTGCTGCCGAACCGGGAGCGGGTGCCGACGGAGGAGTACCAGATTGGTGAGCGCATCCGTTGTTACGTAAAAGCTGTGGAAAACGGCCCGCACGGCCCGGAAATTATTCTTTCGCGGGCCGACCCGCGGTTTGTCATCAAGCTTTTCACGCTGGAAGTGTCCGAGATTAATGATGGTACCATCGAAATCAAGGGAATCGCGCGCGAGCCGGGTTTCCGCACCAAGCTCGCGGTTTACACACGGGACGAGAAAGTCGATCCAGTGGGTGCGTGCGTGGGATTGCGCGGGCAGCGGGTGAAGAACATCGTTCGCGAGCTGAACAACGAGAAAGTAGACATCATTCGCTGGGACCCGAACGTGAAGACGTTTTTGACGAACGCCCTCGCGCCGGCCCAGTTGAAGTCCTTTGAAGTGGACGAGCCGAACCGCCGGGTGAAGATTGTGGTCAGCGAAGACCAGTTGTCTTTGGCGATCGGCAAGCGCGGGCAAAACGCGCGGCTTTCCTCAAAATTGACCGGCTGGCAGGTGGATATCGAGCCGGAAGTCGTGGTGACGATGGGCTTCGAGGAAAAAGTGGCGCAGGCGGTCAAAACGCTGGCGGCCATCCCCGGCATCACACCCGAGCAGGCCGATGTCCTGGTGCACCAGGGATTGACGCGTCTGGAAGATTTGTTGCAGGCGGACGAGAGTGACCTGGCGGGAATACCGTTGATTGGCGAGCACGCGAAGGCCATCATGGAAGCGGTGCGTGCGGAAGCGGCCCGACGCACCCGAAAGCTCGGCGAGCCCGGCCCGGAAATGTCCGCCCCTTGATTTTGTGCGTGCGCCCGTAAGATATTGGTGGCAGGCTGAGTGGTCAGGCCAATGAAGTCTCTGGCGTCATTTTGGCCGGTGATTGGAACAGAACTGGAATATGCCCGTTCGAATATACGACATTTCAAAGCAGTTGGGTCTCGAGAACAAAGAAGTGCTCTTGAAGGCCAAGGAATTGGGCATCGCGGCTGCCAAGGTGCCGTCCAGTTCGCTGGATAAAATCACCGCCGAGTATCTCATCCATGAATTGACGGGAGGCAAGGGGGTTGCTACCGCCACCGCGCCCGCCCCGCCGGCCGAGCCCGAGAAGATCATCCTCGTCACCGCGCCACCGCCAAAACCTGAACCCGAGCCCGTTGCGGAAGTGGCAGCTCCGGAAGAACCGGCGGTTGCTCCGGAAGAACCGGCGGCGGCCGTTCATGAAGCGTCACCGACCAACGGAGATTCGCCGCAAATTTCAGCGCCATCGGAGCCGATGACGCCTTCGCCTCCTCCCGCACCTATTGGTCCGCAAGTTGGGGACAAGGTCGGGTTCATCCAATTACCGCAAAAGGCATCTCCCAAGCCCGTCGAACGGCCGGGCGGTGCAAAGCAGCCTCCGCAACGTCAACCCGAACCGCGTCGCCAGGATTTTGGCCGCCGGGGAGATATTCGCACGGTGCGCCCTCCGGGAACGCCGTCCGGTCCTGCTGTTCCAGGTGTCAAATTTCCGCCGTCCAAGAGTCCCGGTGGCGGGAAGGGCGCGGAAGCGTCGAAGATTTCACTGCCCGAGGACGCCCCGGTGATCACCATCAAGCCGCCCATCGTCGTTCGGGAACTGGCGGAACAACTCAAGCGCAAACCCTTTCAATTGATCGCCGATTTGATGACGCTGGGTGTTTTTGCCAACGTGAACCAGGCGATCGAGGAGGACGTGGCGGCAAGAATCTGCGCGAACTACGGTTTTCGATTCGAGGTGGAGAAGCGCGAGCGCGGCGGCAGCGGTGTTCACGCGCCGGTGATGAAGGCGCTCGAACTGGACGTGGATGACAAGCCGGAGGACCTGAAACCTCGCGCCCCGGTCGTGACCATCATGGGCCATGTTGACCACGGCAAGACGACGTTGCTGGATGTGATCCGCAAGGCGAACGTGGCCGCGGGCGAAGCGGGAGGCATCACGCAGCACATCGGGGCGTACACTATTTCATTTCCGCATCCCGAACGTAAGAACGAGCTTCAACAGATCACGTTTTTAGACACGCCGGGTCACGCGGCCTTCAGTTCGATGCGCGCTCGCGGGGCGAATGTGACGGACATCGTCGTGCTGGTCGTCGCCGCGAACGATGGGGTGATGCCGCAAACGCTGGAGGCGTTGAGCCACGCCCAGGCCGCCAAGGCCGAGATCATCGTGGCCGTGAACAAAATGGATCATCCCAATGCGAATCCGACGCGGGTGCGCCAGCAATTGCAGGAGAAGGGCCTCGTTTGCGAGGAATGGGGCGGGAAGACGCTGTTTGTGGATGTTTCGGCGCTTACGAAGCAGGGTGTGGACAAGCTTTTGGAAACGATTTTGTTGCAAGCGGAGGTCATGGAGTTGAAGGCAAACCCGACCCGTCGTGCCAAGGGCAACGTGATTGAGTCCGGCCTGGAACCCGGCGGCCCGACGGCCACAGTGCTGGTTCGCAAGGGGACGCTGCGGTTGGGCGACATTGTGATTTGCGGTCAATATCACGGCAAGGTGCGTGCGTTGATCAGCGAAGACAACACCCGCTTGAAGGAAGCCGGGCCATCGGTGGCGGTGAAGCTGCTCGGCTTGAACGGCGTGCCGGAGGCGGGCCTGGAATTCAGCGTGGTGGAAGATGAGAAGGAAGCGCGGGATCTGGCCGAGAAACGCGCCATGGAAGCCCGTGCGGCGGGCCAGGAGGCGCGCGCCAAGGTGACCTTGGAAACACTTTTTGCGACGATTACATCGACCACGGCGAAAGTCCTTAAGCTGGTGGTGAAGGCGGACACCCAGGGTTCGGTGGAAGCAATTGTCGAGGCATTGAAGAAGATCGAAGCGGAGAAGGTGAGCGTGGAGGTGATTCACAGCGCGGTTGGAACGATTACGGAATCGGACGTGTCCCTCGCCTCGGCATCGGAAGCGGTGATCCTTGGATTCCACACCCGGATTGACAACGGTGTGTCCGATATCGCCAAGCGCGAAGGCGTGCAGATCAAGCTGTATGCGATCATTTACGAGCTCATTGATCAGGTGAAGGAGGCGATGGCCGGAATGCTGGATCCGGTGTTGAAGGACGTCGTGGTGGGTTCGGCCGAAGTGCGGAAGATTTTTGAGCTTTCCAAGGGCGCGCCGGTTGCCGGTTGCATGGTGACCATGGGCCGCATTGTGCGCGGGAAAGTGCGCGTGATGCGGCGCAAGGGCCTGATTTACGAAGGTGTGACCCAGTCGCTGCGCCGGTTCCAGGACGAAGTCAACGAGGTGCGTGCCGGCATGGAATGCGGCATCCGCATCGAGGGCTTTGGCGATTTCCAGATCGGCGACGCGATCGAATGCTACACCGTGGAACGGGTGGCGCCGAAACTCTAGAAACTCTAATTTTTACCCCGGTTTGCCCCATGTCCTCGCTAAGACTGGAACGAGTGCGCGAATTATTGAAGCGCGAAATTGGCGAAGTCATCCGGCGCGAGTTTCCGGCGGGCGCCGGCCACGGCTTGATCACGGTGAACGACGTCACCATGAGTGGGGACCTGCATTCGGCGTCGGTTTACATCGGCATCCTGGGGAATGCGGAGCAAAAAAAGCAGGGATGGCACTTGTTGCAACACCATCGCAAGCGCATTCAGGGTCTCGTTGGCCGGTCGGTCATTTTAAAATACACCCCGCAACTCCGGTTTGTCATGGATGAGTCATTGGAGCAGGGAAACAAGGTGCTGAAAATCATGGATGAATTGGAACGCACCGGCCCCGTCGGCGGGGACACATCCAACCATTGAAGACACATCCAAAAATCATCGACCGGATCCTCGAAGGGATCCGGCAAAGCCGCACCATTTGCGTGGTGGGTCACATCCGGCCGGACGGGGATTGCATCGGCTCCCAACTGGGCTTGAGCCTGGCATTGCGCGACCAGGGCAGGCGGGTCACCTGCTGGAACGAGGACGCGATGCCGGACAAGCTGGCATTCCTGGATCCGGGCGGGCTGGTGCAAAGGCCGCGGCCGGGGAAGAAATTTGACTGCGTCATTGCGACAGATTGCGCGAGCTTCGAGCGGCTGGGCAAGGTGGGAAAGTGCATTACGAATCGCAAGTTGTTCATCAACATTGATCATCACGCCAGCAACACCCGTTACGCGGACATCAACTGGATTTCGGCAAAGGAACCGTCGAGCGGTGAACTCGTTTTCAAGCTGCTCAAGGCGGCCAAGTGGCCGGTTACACCGGCGATTGCGGACTGTCT
>DATMLG010000152.1:0-4726 GCA_035570675.1 Verrucomicrobiia bacterium
CACGGAGATTCAGACGGTCAAATCCACCGCTGGCTGGTATTACATGTCGCCCCAGGACGAGGCGGCGGAAGTGGCCGGAACATATAATCCTTACCCGGCTGTTTCGCTCAACCCAACCCGGGACAGTTACACGATCACCGGGGACGGCAATATCATCCACGCCCGCGCCACGCTTTCCTACAAGGTGGAAGACCCCATCGGCTATGAGTTTGACTTCGTCAACGCCTCCAACTCGGTGCAGGACGCGCTCGACGAGGCCCTGATCTACGCCTCGGCGCGGTTCACCAACGTGGACGATGTGTTGCGGCGCGAACGAACTCATTTCCAGGAAACGGTCCGCTCACGCGTAACCCAACTGGCGCAGCAGGAAAACCTGGGCATCACCATCCTCCAATGCCAGGTTGACTCCATTCCGCCAACCCGGCTGCAACCGGATTTTGAGCGGGTAACCTCGGCGCTCTCTGCGGCGGAAAGGCAGAAGAACGAGGCCGCCGCCGAGCAAAACACCATCACCAACAAGGCCGCCGCCGACGCCGTCCGGCTTGTGAGCGACGCCACGACCGACGCCACCAACCTGGTGGCATCCGTCAAGGCCGACGCGGACCGGTTCACGTCATTGCTGCCGCGATACGAGGCCGCGCCCGGCCTGACCAGGAGCATTCTTTATTACCGGACATTGGACGATGTCATGTCCGGCGCGGCCGGGAAATGGTACATGCCGGAAAACCCGGGTGGCGAGCCGTTGGAAATCAGGTTACAGTTAAGCCGTCAGCCGGTGGTGCCCGCCGGCGGCCCATAGTCATCATAGATTATATGCAAATTACCTCGTTAATGAGCCGGGAACCGGAGGGTGGTCATGATCATGACTACGAGCACGGCAAGGAAGGCTGTGCCTCGTGCGGACATGACCACGAACACGCGCCGATCCATTTGAAACAGACATTGATTGGCATCATTTTTGTCATCAACGCCTTTGCGGTGGACTGGATTTTTGACTCGGCGCACACCAGCGCCAGCGCCAGCGCGATGGTCGGCGCCATCATCCTGGGATATCCGATTGTCTGGACGTCCATCAAGGACCTCAAGCGCGGCATGGTGGGCATCAATGAACTGGTGGGCATCGCGGTGCTCGCGGCGTTCGCGTCCGGAGATTACAAGACCGCCGGCGTCGTCGCGTTCTTCATGCTGATGGGCGAAATCATCGAAACCCGCACCGCCGAAGGTGCGCGGCAGTCCATTGAATTGCTCATCAAGCTCACCCCGACGAAGGCGCGCCGCATCACGCCCAAGGGCGAAGAGGAAGTGGCCGCCAGCCAGCTCGCCGTGGGCGACCTGATCCGCATCCGGCCAGGCGACAACATCGCGGCGGACGGCGTCATTGTCACCGGCCAGGGCACATTCAACCAGGCCAATATCACCGGCGAATCCTTGCCGGTGGACAAGAAGCCCGGCGACGAGGTGTTTGCCGGCACGCAAAATTTGACGGGAGTGCTGGAAATCCGCGTGAGCCGCGCGGGACAGGACACAACACTGGGCCGGGTGCGGGAATTGATCCTCGCAGCGGAGAAAACGAAACTGCCCATCATGCGGATCATCGACCAGTACATGGGCTTTTATACGCCGCTGGTGCTGGTCATCGGCGCGCTGGTCTGGGCCTTTACCAATGATTTGAACCGCGTCATTTCCGTGCTGGTGGTTTCCTGTCCATGCGCGTTCATCCTGGCCACGCCCACGGCGATGGTGGCGGCGCTCTCCGCCGCGGCGCGCCTGGGCATCCTCATTAAAAACGTCGGGGACATCGAACTTGCCGCCCGCATCAACGCGTTCGTATTCGACAAGACGGGCACGTTGACGACCGGGAAGCTGGCGGTGAGCCGGCTCGCCCCGCTGGGAGGCATCGCGCCAGCGGAATTGCTGCGCGTCGCGGCCTCGGCGGAAAAATACAGCAATCATCCGACGGCCAAAGCGCTGGCGCAGCTTGCGGAAGAAGCCGGCGTCAAAGTGGCCGAGCCAGCCAATTTTTCAGAGGCGGCGGGCCGGGGCATCAAGTCGGATTTGGACGGCCAGACAGTGATCGTGGGCCGGGCGCAATGGCTGAAGGACAACGGCGTGACCGATGATTTCATGAAGGCCGTGGACCTAGACGAGACGGAAGGGTTCAGCCTGCTGTTTGTCGGACGGGCGGGCCGGTGCATCGGCTGGATTGGGCTGCAGGACCAGACGCGGCCGGAGGCGAAGGAAGCGCTGGTGGAACTCAAACGAAACGGCGTGCGGCGCATTGCGATGATTTCCGGCGACCGCCAGCAGGTGGCCACGCGCGTGGCCCGGGAGATTGGCTGCGAGGAAGTTGTGGGCGATTGCCTGCCGCAGAACAAGGTGGATTTCGTCCGCGCCACCAAGCTCAAGGGTTATCGCGTGGCGGTGGTGGGCGACGGCGTGAACGACGCGCCGGCGCTGGCAGCGGGAGACATTGGCATCGCGATGGGCGCGGCCGGCAGCGAGGTGGCCATCCATAGCGCCACCATCGCGCTGATGAACAATGACCTGCGACGGCTGCCGTTCCTGATTAATCTTTCACGCAGCACACGGCTGGTCATCAACCAGAATTTCCTGTTTGGCGTGTGCTTCATTATCGCCGGATTGACGCTGGCGGCGTTCGGATATCTGAATCCGATCGTGGCGGCTTTGATGCACAACGTCGGGTCGTTGATTGTGATTTTCAACAGCGCCCGGCTGGTGCGCAAGGGCGAGGAACTGGAGCATTACCATCCGGCGGCGGTCGAAGCACCGGCGCGGCCGGCGGAGGCCAAACCGAAACCCGCGGTGCAACTGGCGCCGGGCGCGGCGTGAGAACTTTGGAGTAAAAATGATTGCCACCGAATCAAATCCCCAATCCGCGAATGCCAGCCAGAAATCGAGGGAAATTGTCGTGGCCGTGCGCGGATTGACGAAGGTGTTCAAGGATTTTTGGGGCCGCGCGAAGGCGCGTGCGGTGGACAATGTGGATTTTGAAGTGCGGCGCGGCGAAGTCTTCGGCCTGCTCGGCCCAAACGGCTCGGGGAAATCCACGACGATCAAGATGCTGCTCGGCCTGCTGTATCCGACGAAGGGACACATCGAGGTGTTCAACCATTCGCCGCGGCATGTCGCCACGAAATCGCGCATCGGTTATCTTCCCGAGGAATCGTATCTTTACCGGTATCTCAATTCCTACGAAACGCTGGATTTTTTCGGGAACCTGTTCCGGCTGCCCGCCGGGGAACGCCGGCAGCGCGCGGAGCAGTTGCTGGAAATGGTCGGATTGAACCAGACGCGGACGCGGGCGGTGGGGGAATTCTCGAAGGGCATGCAGCGGCGCATCGGCCTGGCGCAGGCGCTGGTGAACGATCCCGACCTGGTGATCCTGGATGAACCGACATCGGGGCTGGATCCCATCGGCTGCCGCGAGGTGAAGGATTTGATCCGCGCGCTGGCGCGGCGCGGCAAGACAGTGATCCTGAGCAGCCATCTGCTCACGGACGTGGAGGATGTTTGCGACCGGGTGGTGATTTATTACGGCGGCCGGGTCCAGGCAATGGGCACGCTCAAGGAATTGCTGGCCAAGCCGGACGTGGTACGCATCACGACGCCGGTGCTGGCGCGGGAGACCATGGAGCGCGTGCTGGACATCATCCGGAAGGACGTGGACGGCGAGAAGGTGAAGATAGACAATCCGACGCAAAACCTGGAGAGCTACTTTCTGGACGTGGTGGAACGGGCGCGGGGCGCGGCGAAGGAAACGTCTGGCGCGCTTTCGGGCCATCGCGTGGCGGCGTATTTGCGAGGGGAGACACCGGCGCCAACGACCCCGGAAAACGTCCTGGAACGCCTGACGACCCCTCAAGCCCCCGCTGCCGCGGCACCCGCAGTCACGCCACAGCCGGCCGAGGCGGTGGACAGCAAAAAACTGGCTTCGCTGGCGCAAGCAGCACCGGCAGCCACGCCGGCGGCACCGGCTTCATCAACTCCGACGGAGACGCAGGCGAAGGCCGACTTGGAAAAGGCGAACGAGAAACTTTCGTCGCTGCTCGGCAAGCCGAAGTGAGGCGCCGGTCATGCAGCGACTACTTGCCATCATTGGATTGACATGGAAGGCGGCTTTTCGCTACCGGTTGTTCTGGGTGATTGTGACGCTGCTGCTGGGTGCGGTGGTGGGCTTGCCGTTGTTGATCAAGCACGACGGCACGGCGGATGGTTTCGCGCAGATTTTAATCACCTATACGCTGGGCGCGGTGACCGCGCTGCTGGGATTATGCACGCTCTGGCTGGCGTGCGGGACGCTGGCGCGGGACATCGAAGAGTGCCAGTTGCAACTGGTGCTGGTGAAACCCATCGCCCGGTGGCAGGTCTGGCTGGGCAAATGGCTGGGCCTGGTGTCACTCAACGCCGTGCTGCTGGCCGTGGCAGGTGGAAGCGTCTACGGCCTGATTGAGTGGCGCGCGCGAGGGCTTTCGGACGAGGAACTTTTCAAGCTCCGCAACCAGGTGCTGGTGGCGCGCGCCTCTGCCAAGCCGGCGAGCATGGATCAAGCCATTGAAGCAGAGACACGAAAAAGGTTGGAGGACCTGATTGCAAAGAAAGGACTGGGCACCGCCAGTCCGGACGCGGTGGCCAACAGCATTCGCGACAAATTGAAGGCCGAGGTGCAGGTGGTCGGGCCGGACCAAACCGGAATACCGTGGCAGAT
>DATMLG010000153.1:0-3027 GCA_035570675.1 Verrucomicrobiia bacterium
ACTCGCTATGGACAAGTTCGTTATTCGCGGCGGCAATCCGCTCGTTGGCACCATTCGCGTCTCCGGCGCGAAGAACTCCGCGTTGCCCTGCATGGCCGCGGCCATCCTCACCGAGGATGAAGTCACGCTCGAAAACATTCCCCAGGTCCGCGACATTGAAACCGAGCGCCGGTTG
The DNA here is from genome assembly GCA_035570675.1 of Verrucomicrobiia bacterium. Lineage (GTDB taxonomy): Bacteria > Verrucomicrobiota > Verrucomicrobiia > Limisphaerales > Pedosphaeraceae > DATMLG01. The sequence continues at coordinate 176 of DATMLG010000153.1, forward strand.
CTGGCCTCTATGGGCGCAGCAGTCGAACTGCGCGAAGGAGAGCTCAAGGACCGCACCACCATTTGCTGCCGCACGCTCTCCGATCCCGTCGCGCGCTATGAAATCGTCAAGACCATGCGCGCCAGCTCTCTGGTGCTCGGCCCGCTCATCGCGCGTGCAGGAGTGGCCCGCGTTGCCATGCCCGGCGGCTGCGCCATCGGCGGCCGGCCCATCGATCTGCACATCAAAGGCCTGGAGAAAATGGGCGCAGTCATCGAGCAGGAGCACGGCTATCTTGAGGCGCGTGCGGATCGCCTTCGCGGCGCGCATATCGTTTTCGACAAAATCACCGTCACCGGCACTGAAGACCTGCTGATGGCCGCCGTGCTTGCCGAAGGCGACACGCTGATGGAGAACTGCGCTCGCGAGCCGGAGGTCACCGATCTCGCCGCGCTGCTCAACGCAATGGGCGCGCAGGTCGAGGGCGCAGGCACTGCCACCATCCGCGTCCACGGAGTCACCAGCCTCCACGGCGCGCGCTACCGCATCAACCCCGACCGCATTGAGGCGGGGACATTTCTCATCGCCGGCGCCATCACCGCGGGCGATCTCATCGTCGCCAACTGCAACACGGCTCACCTTGGCGCGGTGATTTCGAAGCTTGAGGAAGCCGGCGCGCGCATTGACGTGCTCAGCCCCGATTCGATCCGCGTAAGAGCGGCCGCACAACTGCGCGCCGCCGACATCTCAACCGAGGAATATCCCGGCTTTCCCACCGACATGCAGGCCCAGTACATGGCTCTCGCCACGCAGGCCGAGGGCGTCAGCCTGGTCCGCGAAAACATCTTCGAAAACCGGTTCATGCATGTGCAGGAGCTGATCCGCATGGGCGCAAACATCAAAGTGGACGGGAGTACGGCCTCCGTGCGCGGCCCCGCCCGCCTCTCCGCTGCCGCCGTGATGTGCTCCGACCTGCGCGCCTCGGCTTCGCTGGTTTTGGCCGCCCTGGTTGCCGATGGCGAGTCCATCCTCGACCGCGTCTATCACATGGATCGCGGCTATGAGCGTATCGAGGAGAAACTCATCAGCGTCGGTGCCGAGATCCAGCGCCTGGGCAACGTCTTTGCGCCCAAAGAACCGGCTGAAGTCGCCGGTTAACCATCTGGCCTGAGTGCGCATCTTAACCAGACGGAGAGCTCTCTGGTGGAGCTTTTTCAACAACACGCAACCAAACCCGTACCCCGGTGTTGTTATCATTAACCGCCAGGAAACGGCTTACCGATTCCGGCAGATCCGAACCACGGAGGTTAAGATTTCTGTGAAAAAGACTCTTTTGGCAGGGCTGCTCGCTCTGTGTCTCACTCCTGCGATTGCATTGGCACAGGTTGTTGTGCGCATTGCACCGCCTCCGCCTATCGTTGAGCATCATGACCATCCACCGCATGACGGATGGGTGTGGAACGACGGCTATCACCGTTGGGATGGTCACCGCTACGTCTGGGTTCATGGCCATTGGGTGCACCCACCGCACGATGGCGCCGTCTGGGTTCCCCATCACTGGGAACGGCGTGGCGACGGCTGGGTCCTGATCGAAGGCCACTGGCGGTAGTCAGCAGCTCACAATTGAAAAGCGAAAATGGAAAAAGCGGGGCGGCAGCCCCGCTTTTCTGTTTGTGCAATCCCTCCCCGGGGCTTGATCCTTAATCTAATTGCATATACAATAAAACTGTGGCGATCTCGTACGATCCCGCCAAGAATGAGCGCAATGTCCGCGAGCGTGGGCTTTCCTTCGAGAGGGCGGCGGATTTCGATTTCACCACGGCTGTGTTTTTTACCGAGATTCGCGACGGCGGCGAGCTAAGGCGCGTCGCCATCGGGTACCTCGACAGAAGATTGCATTTGCTGTGCTACATTCCCAGAGCCGACGGAATCCGCGTGATCAGTTTTCGCAAAACCAACAAGCGAGAGGCAAAACTTTATGGCAAAACGCAAACCATTAACTAATTCAGATGGAGAGGTTCGGGAGCTGACCGTTGCCGACGCCGCCGTAGCCACGCGTTTTTCCGCGCTGCCTGCTGGTGAACAAAAGATGCTGATCTCGCTGCGCAAGCGCGGTCCGCAGAAGGCTCCGCGAAAGGTTCCGATCTCCATTCGCCTCTCGCCCGACGTAGCAAAAGGGCTCCGCTCCACAGGAAGCGGTTGGCAGCGTCTTGCCGACGAAGCTCTGCGTTCCTGGTTAAAGAAGAATAAAAAGGTAGCCGCGGGCTAGTTCGCTCCTTGATTAGTCCTCTACTTGATCTCAATCACATCCGACGCTGCTGCCGCAGCCTTCTCAGCCTGCTCCATCACTTTTTCTGCAATCGAGTAAAACGCAGCCGCTTGCGGGCTCTTGGGGCCTGCCAGTGCCACAGGCAATCCCCGGTCGCCGCCTTCGCGAATGGCCGGAATTAACTCGATCGCTCCGAGAAACGGCACGTTGAACTGCGTGGCCGTACGCTCCGCCCCGCCGCGCGAGAAGATGTCGATCTCATGGTGGCAATGCGGGCAGGTAAAGTGGCTCATGTTCTCAACAATGCCCAGCACCTCCACATTCACCTGCGCAAACATCTCCAGAGCCTTGCGCGCATCCTCCAGGCTCACGTCGCTCGGCGTCGACACCACCACCGCGCCAGTCAGCGGCACAGTCTGCACCAGCGAGATTGCCACGTCGCCGGTTCCCGGCGGCAGGTCGACAATCAGATAATCCAGCTCGCCCCAGTTCACCTGCTGCAAAAATTGCCGGATGATCTGGTGCAGCATGGGTCCGCGCATGACCATCGGCTTATCGCCTGGCGAGATCAGGCCGACGGAAATAATCTTCACGCCATGGGCCA
>DATMLG010000154.1:0-4320 GCA_035570675.1 Verrucomicrobiia bacterium
GGGCGATGGAGATTAACCGGGAATTAATGCATGCACAGCAAAGGCTGGCCGAGGTGACACCACAATGGGAGGAGGCGGCCTCGAAGCTGGAAGTCATAGACAAGGAGTGATTGAGCGCCGAACGGGCCGCTGGCAAAAAAAATGCTGGCTTCGGGCATTGACGGTAACGCGGGTGGGAAGTGAGAGACTGTGAAGAGGGAGAAAAGGTTGTCAGACTGCGGGAGAGAGGCCGGACGGGCGATGCGCGGCGAGCGTGATGAACATGATTCCGGACGGTACACCGTGTCCAATTTTCTAAGCGGCAGGGAGATTTATGAAAGCATTTTAATCACGCTGACGCGATTGAGCGTAATTATTTTTCTGTTGATCACTTGTGGAGCGATTTCGGCATCAGCCGGAGCGGGGGAAAAGCCGCGGCATGTGGTGGTGATGGTCTGGGACGGCATGCGGCCGGACTTTGTGAGCGAGAAGCATACGCCGGCGCTTTACCAACTGGCGCGGCAGGGGGTGGAGTTTGAAGACCATCATCCTTCATATTTGAGTTTGACGGAAGGAAACGGGACGGTGATGTCCACGGGAGTCTACCCAGAGCGGGCGGGAGTGCTGGCGGACACGGAGTATCGGCCCGCGATTGACGGGCTGACGCCGGTGCACACGGAGTTATTGGAAGTGGTGCGAAAAGGGGACGCGGTGACGCGCGGGCATTATGTGGGGGCGCCGACGATGGTTGAACTCTTGCGCAAGGCGGGACGGCGCACGGTGGTGGCGGGATCGAAAGGCGTGATACTGCTGGCGGACCGGACGGAAGGCGAGGGGTGCGGGCCGGGGATCGAGTTGTTCGCGGGGCAAACATTGCCGACGAATTTGATCAATACGATAACCAATTTAAATGGGGCATTTCCCGAGGTGGATGCGGAGCAGATCAGCCGGGACGACTGGACCACGAGCGCGCTGATTAATCCGCTATGGAGCAACGGCGTGCCGGATTTTACATTTCTTTGGCTGAACGAGCCGGACCACGCACAGCACGAGACGGGGCCGGGTTCCGCGCAGTCGCTGGCGGCGATCCGGAAGGCGGACGATAATCTGGCGCGGGTGTTGCAGGTGCTGGACGAGCGGGGCTTGCGGGACACGACGGATGTAATGGTGGTGTCGGACCACGGTTTTTCAACGATCTCCGCGATGGTGGACCTGGCGGAATCGCTGGAACGGGCGGGATTGAACGCGCGGCGCGGGTTTTCAAAACCGCCGGCACCGGGCGAGGTGATGGTGGTGGGCAACGGGGCGTCGGTATTGATTTACGTCATCGGCCACGACGCGCAGGTGGTGAAGAAAGTGGTGGATTATTTGCAGGGATGGAAATGCAGCGGGGTGATTTTCACGAAGAACGCGATGCCGGGGACGTTCACGCTCGCGCAGGTGCATGAGGATTCGCCCGGCGCGCCGGACGTGCTGGTGTCGTTGCGCTGGACGGCGGAGAAGAATGACGCGGGGACGCCGGGCATGGTTTATTCCGATTTATCACAATACGGAGCGGGGCAGGGGATCCATGCGAGCCTGAGCCGGTTCGACATGCACAACATGTTGATTGCGGCGGGGCCGGATTTCCGGTCGGGGATCATCGACCATCTGCCGACGGGAAACATGGACATCGCGCCGACGGTGCTGTGGCTGCTGGGCGTGAAGCCGCCGAAGGACCTGGACGGGCGGGTGCTGACGGAGGCGTTGACGGTACCGGGGCCGAAAATCAAATCATACGAGCCGGGGCATATCGAGTCGAGCGCGGCGCGGCCGGGAGGTGCGTGGCATCAGTATCTGAACTTCACCGAGGTCAACGGCGTGGATTATTACGACGAGGGCAACGGATATCAGCTACGTTCGGCGCTCGCGGCGCGAGAGGGTGCGGAGGCGTCGAAAAGATGACCTTGCGGAGGCGCCGTTCCCACAGGGCCACTTGGCCATTATAATTGTTCGGAGAGGAATTTCTCGAGCTTGACGGTGTCGGCGGCGAAGACGCGGATGCCTTCGGCGGTCTTTTCGGTGGCCATGGCGTCATCGTTCAGGAGGAAGCGGAATTTCTTTTCATCCAGCTCAAGGCGGTTGATGGTGCTGGCCTTGGCGATCTCGGGGCTGAGCTTGCGGGGAACGGGCGCGCGGCTGGCCTTCAGTTCAGCGAGGAGCGTCGGGCTGATGGTGAGGAGGTCGCAACCGGCCAGTTCGAGGATTTCGCCGACGTTGCGGAAGCTCGCGCCCATGACTTCCGTCGCGTAACCAAATTTTTTGTAGTAGGCGTAAATTTCCCGGACGGACAGGACGCCGGGATCCTCCGCGGGCGCGTAATCCTTGCCGGTCTTGGCCTTGTACCAATCCATGATTCTGCCGACGAAGGGGGAGATGAGCCTGGCCTTCGCCTCGGCGCATGCGACGGCCTGGGCCAGCGAGAAGAGGAGGGTCATGTTGCAGTAGATGCCTTCCTTCTGGAGAATTTCCGCGGCGCGAATGCCTTCCCAGGTGGAAGCAATCTTGATGAGGACTCTTTCGGGCCCAATGCCCGCCTTGCCATACATCGAAATAAACGTGTGCGCCTTGTTGACGAGGCCTTCGGTATCGAAGGAAAGGCTGGCGTCGGTTTCGGTGGAGACGCGGCCGGGGACGATTTTTAAAATCTCGAGGCCGAACGCGACCAGGAGGTCGTCGACGATCTGGTTGAGCAAGGCCTTGCCGGTGGCGCCGGATTTTTTGCCGTCGGCGATGGCCTTGGCGACGAGGCCCTTGTAGGCGGGCATGACGGCGACCTTGAGGATGAGCGAGGGATTGGTGGTGGCGTCCTGCGGCGCAAATTCCTTGAGGGTGACGAAATCGCCCGTGTCGGCAACGACCTTGGTGAATTGTTTGAGCTGGTCGAGCTGATTGAGGGCCGTGCCGGTTTCGGGTGTTGGTTGCGTGGTCGTGCTCATAATCTAAAGCGTAATGTTAAGTTCCGGGAGAAGATGACGCAAGTTGGGACGGAAGGCAACCTTGCAATGGCGCATGGTGTCGGAGTTTCCTCACGTGGGCCCCCACGCGATGGACGGGCCGGGCTATTGCTTCTGGGGGATGCGGATCGGGGTGCGGGGAGAAAGGGTGTTGAGATTGAGATCGGGATTGGCGTTGATAATGGAAGCCGCGGAGACGCCGTATTGGGCGGCGATCTGGTCAATGGTTTCGCCGGGAGAATAGGCGTGGATTTGCATGGGCGGCGGCGGAAGCGGCGGCGCGGGAGCATCCGGCTGCGTCAATCCGAGGAGCTGGTCGCCGGTGGCCTGTTCCTGGTCGGCGAGGGCCTGCAACTGGGCCGCCTTTTGGTCGGGGCTGAGGGTGGGATCGTTGTTGATGCGGTCCTGCTCGGCCTTGGCGGCCAAGTTCAGGCGGTAAAGCGCCTGGACGACATTGCTGGGGGCGCCGTATTGCGCGGCGACAGACACGGCGTCGCGATAAGCCGGGTCCTGGGAAAGCTGCAAGGACTGAAAGCGATCCGGGCCGAGAACGTTCTTGATGGCGTCCTGCATTTCCTTTTGCTCCGCGGCGAGTTCGGTGGGGGAAGTATTGGGGCCGCTGGCGAGGGCGATTTGCTGGGCAATGGGGTCGCGCAGACGGAAGATGGCGCGGAATTCATCGGCGGTGACATTGAAATCGCGCAACTGGTTGCGCAAATCGGCGGCGGTGGACGAGTAGCGCAGCAGAAATTCCTCGAGCTGCGCGGGGGTCAGAATCTTGGAGAGATCGGCGCGCATGGCCTGCTCGGCGCGGGCAACATCCGCCGGATCAGCCGCCTGACCGTTGGCGCGGCGGGCGTCGAGGTAGGCCTGCTTGTCCTTCTGGTAACGGGCGACGATGTCGCGGACGGCCTGTTTGGTCTCGGGCGAAAGGTCGCCAAGGACGGGGCCATTGAGGGCAAGCTCCTTGCGCTCGGCGTCCTCGACCTGCCAGTTGGGGCCGAGCAGGGTGTTCAACAACGCGCGACGTTCCTGTTCGAGGGCCTGGGTTTTCGCGGCGGCGGCGGCGATGAGATTGGTGTCCGGAGTGGAACGCCACCATTCCTGGTCCTGGGTGGGGACTTCATCGAGGCGTTTGTTGGCGTAGAGCTTGTTGACGTCGGCGATGACGATGTCCCGGATGGTTTCCTCCGGGCAGCCGATTTCACGAAGGCGGGCGATGTAAACGGGGTAGTCCGGGGATTCGACCTGGCTCCAGTTGAAGAATTGTTTGCGGACGACGAACTGGGTGCGCGGGCGGTTGGCGGCCGAATTGGAGGCGTCAGTGGAAATATCAATCACGGGG
>DATMLG010000155.1:0-5067 GCA_035570675.1 Verrucomicrobiia bacterium
GCTCGCTACCGCTACCTTGACCGCCGTTTTCGCTGAAACGACCGGCGGAATTTCCAGCACGGTTACAAACCTCTCGTCTGTGTCGTCCTTCCCGGCGGCGTGCGACCAGCCGTAGGCCCGCTTGGCCTTCGGATGGTTGGACAGGGTGAATACCTCCACGTTCCCGCGCCAAAGGGTTTTGCCGTTGAATACCTCATGAACTGGGACCGTCTCGATCCACACGGAGTCCGAATGGTGCAGGTGAAAAATGACTTGCTGCAACCGCGCGATGTAATCCTTATTCGCCACAGCGTTGGACCAGTTCCGCCACCGTCCAGATGCTTGCCTCCACGCCCGCTGCCATTGCCGGCGTCATGCGGATGGATCCATGCACCTTGCAGAAGTTGTAGTAAGCGAAGTTCAAGGCCACAGCCGCCTCAAAGTTGCACCGCTTCTTGCTGAAAGCGTTCGTGAGACGCGAGAGCCTGCGACAGTGCATCCGCAACGTGTGGTTCTGCTTTTCAACGTGCGATGTCGTAATCAAATCAACGTCGGGCATCCCGGCGATGATGGTCTTTTCCACCGTCACCACTTCCGCCGGGCTGTACCGGACGGCCGCGGACTTACCGACGACGGAGAGAGCGTACGTTTTTACGATCTGCCCGTATTCAACCTCGCTGCCAAATCCCCGCTCGACCGCCTCCGGATAGCAGTTCAGGGCATCGGTGGAAATCTGCGCCCGGTTGGACAGACGGCCCGCAAGGTCAGCCATGAAGGCCCGCGCGTGCCAGTTGTCACGCTTGCCCACCATGAACGACGGAATGAGCTTCGTTTCCGAGTCCAACGCAATGAACGTCCAGACATCCCCGCGCCCACTCACGATGTCCAGAATACGCGAGTTCCGTTGTTTCTTACCGATGAATCCCCAAATCTCATCGCACTCCAAACGCTTGCAGGTCAGTCCGCGCATTTTCTCGTCATGCAGCTTGGCGCAAGCTTCCCCGACGCGCACGCCCAGACTCATGATGGTGTTCCGGTTCACGCCGGTTATCCGCTCAATGCCCCGGATGGACGCGCCTTCCGCCAGCATCGAGACAACTAAAATCTTCTTATCCAGTGCCAACTTGTTTGCCATGCCTTAATATCTACCACAAAAAGATTTGACCGCAAGCTTTATTTACCACAAAATAAAAAAAGTCGGGATGCTGTGAACACCCCGACCTGTTGGGCACGGCTTTGGTAAGCGCGGCCTTCCTTACAAATCGCTGCTTGCGGGTTCGATTCCCGCCGTGTCCATCTCATGCCGCCTGTTGCGCGGCCTGCTCGAACAACGTAACCCTCATCCACTCGCTCTTGCGCTTGCCCGCCTTCTTCGACGCCTTCAAGACCAATGCGTCTTGCTCCTTTGACAATCGGACGTTGGTCACGACCGCGCCCTCGCCTACTACGACCGGGCGTCCAAGTTTCGGCTTTGTGGTTTTCTCAGCAGGCATATCGCAAGCAATTCTGTACCACAAAATACATTCGAGGCTTGAGCATGTCAAGCACCGTTCAACAAAAAGACCTTAAAAGTCTGACATATCGTACACCGTCCCAAAACTCATTGATTCCAAATTAAGACACTACCCGCTCCCGGGTGTCTCAATCGTCAAGGAGACGGCCTGCAGCCTTCACCAAGGCTCCGGCGCGGCAAAAATCATTGTGGAGCAATGGTCTTTGGAGGTGATGTTTGGGCAAAGAAGCGAACCTCACCGTTTAGAAAACGCTTCCACTTCCGGCAACAACCGCACGCCAGCCACAAATTTCGCAAGCAACGGGGAAATATTGTCCTTCCGCCAGACGAGAGATAATGGCAACGACAGATTCAAATCCGTGACCGGCAGCAATACCACGCCTTCGGGACATCGCCAGCGTATGGAATCGCTGACGAACGCCACACCCAGCCTGCACGTCACCAGGCTGAGCATGGTTGCCTGATCCAGCGCCTCTTGAACGATGCGCGGCGCTTTCAAGCCGCCACGGAAACATGCGTGCATCAGGCGGTCATGGTAGGCGGGGCTTTGTCGCCTCGGAAACCAGACAAAAGCTGTGTCTGCCATGTCGCACAGAAGAAGTTTTTTCAATTTTGCCAGCGGATGCCCCCTGGGCGCCGCCAATAATAAATTGTGCGACGCAATCTGGATTTGATCCAATTCGCGGTCTGTTTTCGGGATATCAAACACAAACCCGGCGTCCAGCCGGCCGGATCGAACTGCTTCAACCTGCTCCAGGGAGCTTGATGGATTTAGTTGCAGTTCGGCGTCGGGTTGTCGTTCGCGGAATTGCCGAAATGAGTCCGGAACCGCACCATGCCAGGACGCGCTCTCGGCAAACCCGATTCGTAATGTTCCGGACTGGCCGCGCGCCACACGCGCCGCGCGCGTCGTCGCCTCATTTACCTGCTGTAAAATGCGGCGCGCATCTTCCAGGAATGATTTTCCCGCCGCGCTGATTTTCACACCACGTGGTAACCGGTCAAACAATGTGAAACCGATCTCATCCTCCAAATCCTGAATCTGGCGGGAGAGCGCGGGTTGAGCGACGTGCAGCCGTCGTGCAGCGCGTCCGTAATGTTGCTCCTCTCCAACCGCCACAAAATAGCGCAAATGTCGCAGTTCCATACCAATACCTAATGGTTATCGGTTCAATAGTAAAGATGTTTTAGACGCATCGGTAAGAGTCTGGCAATATGACGTCATGAAACGAAGCGACAGAACGGACAGGAAACGAAAGGTGAAAACGGGCCGTGGAAGCGGGCTTGTTAAAAAGCCGGTTCACAAACTGAAACCCATGATCCCGCTGCCTGCCGCTTGGGAGCGCTAAAGCAAAAAGAACTGACAACAAACCAAAGAAAGGAAAATAGTATGAATCCATTATCTAAAGTCTGGTTGGTAACCGGAAGCGGAAGCGGTTTGGGCCGCAACATCGCCGAAGCCGTGCTCGCGTCGGGAGACCGCCTGCTCGCAACCGCCCGCGATCCCCGCCGCCTTGACGATTTGGTCAAAAGATACGGTGATCAAATTCGCACCGCTCCGCTCGACGTGGCAGACGAGAAGGCGGCCCACGACGCCGTGCGGCTGGCGGAGGACGCATTCGGGCGTCTGGATGTCGTCGTGAATAACGCGGGCTATGGCGACATCGCACCCTTCGAGCAGTTGAGTTCCGAAAGATTCAAGGCGTTGATGGACACAAATTTTTATGGTGTTGTCAACGTCACCCGTGCTGCGCTGCCAATCATGCGCAAGCAAAAGAGCGGTTATGTTATTCAAATCTCGTCCGTGGGCGGTCGCCTGGCACGCCCCGGCAGCACTGGTTACCACGCCGCCAAGTGGGCGGTTGGCGGATTCACTGAGTCCCTGGCGCAGGAAGTCGCCCCTTTTGGCGTCAAGGTTTGCGCCCTCGAACCCGGCGGAATGCGGACGAATTGGGGTGTTCGCGCGAACAAGGAAACGCCGGTTCTGCTCCCGGAATATGAGCCGTCCGTGGGTGCGGTGATCAAGGCGCTGGCGTCCTATTGGGGCAATGAAGTTAGTGATCCGGTCAAGGTGGCGCAGTTGATCCTTCGTCTTGCTGTCGCCGAGCGTCTGCCTGCGCACCTCCTTTTGGGTAGTGACGCCGTTCACAATTCCGGCCAAGCCGACAGGACACGTGCAGCCGATGCAGAACGCTGGCGAGAGGTCAGCGTCTCGACAGACGTAAACGCCAATGTGGCCCTTCCTGCGGTGAAATTTTGATGGTCCGGCATTTGCCATTTTGATAAATCCGCTTATAAACACAGTAAGTCGCCATCTCAAATCAAGTAAGGCCACTGTAGCGCCACAATAAACAAAAAAACGGCTGAACCCTCATCGGATTCAGCCGCGTAAAATAATTAGCCACCTTCCCCTTCCGCCTCTTGCTCATCAGGGCGACTTAACCCGATAAAAACGTTGCGGGTAATTGCTCGCGCTTTGCGGGTCGGTGAACGAGAACTGGCCGGAGCCGACGGGCGATTCGACGGCAAAACCGATTTGCGTCCAATTGGTCAACGGCTGGCCGGCGTTCGTGGTCGCCAACACCGGGAAGCTGGCGTCGGTGATATTCGTAAAACTGAATTGGACGGAGCCGTTGCCCAGGCGCGTCAGGTTGGTGATGACCCCCGGACCCGCGGCATTGTAAATCCCTTCCACTGCGCCGATGTCGGGACGCAGACCGACGGGCCGCGGATAGCCGCGCTGGTCGGCGGTGAGCGTGGTCGCCGCCGCGCTGTCAATGGCGGGCGAACCGGGCAAAGGCGGCATCGTGAGAGTCGGACCGCCGTAATTGCCGAACGGGGCGAGGAGCGGGTTCGCACTGATGGCGGTCGTGCCATTGTTGGTGCCCATAAAGTCGTTATAGAGCGATTGGATGAGGTTTGTGCCCACCTGAGTCGAGGTAGAGCGCAGATTATAAACATCCGCCCCTGTGGCACCATTGTTCCCGGCCACGATGGTGTTGCTCAGAATCAGCATTCCGCCGGTGCCGTTGAAAACCGCCCCGCCTGCGCTGTTTCCGGAGGAATTGCTGGAGACGGTACAGTGCATCAGGGTGAGCGGGCCGGCATTGTAAATCGCACCGCCGCCGCCGCCGGCGTTGGCAGTGAGGGTGCATTGCGTCAAATTGAGCGAGCCATAATTCGCAATCGCGCCGCCGGGCCCGCCGGTGGGGTCGTTGAAGTTGCCAGCGGTGGCATTGCCATACAAGGTGCATCCCGCCAGCGTGAGCGTGCCGCCGTTCAAAATCCCGCCGCCGCCACTGCTGGTGTCGCCCGTAACCCCGCCGGTGATGTTCAGCGCCGTCAGCGATGCAACCACACCGCCGTTGATGCTGAAAACCCGGTCGGCGAGGCCACCATTGAGCGTGATGCCGCCCGGCAGCGCCGAGGCGTCAACGCTGACATTGTTGCCAAGGCCAATCACTCCAGACAGAGTGATGGTCGAGCCGGAGAGATTCGGCGCAAAACTGACCAGGTCATTGGAAAGAACGCCGGTGATGACGTTGCGCAGCGAGCCGGGGACGCCGTCCGCGCTC
>DATMLG010000156.1:0-6138 GCA_035570675.1 Verrucomicrobiia bacterium
TTCCATTTTCAATTTCAACCAACCCGGCGCTTTACCGCACTGGGGGTCAATGTTACCCGTGACGCCCCGACCGTCAAGCAGAACCGCCCCGCTCCTCATCACCGCGCTCACCGGTCGCCCCGCACGTCCCAGGCGTCGCGGAATCCGTCGCCCAGATAATTCAGCGCCAGCAGTGTGCTGACGAGCATCGCGCCCGGAAACACCAGCAGCCACCAGTACACCCGGATCGTGTTGATCTGCCCGGCGCCATCCGCGATCAACGAACCCCAGCTCGCCATCGGCGGCTGGATGCCCAATCCCAGGTAGCTCAGGAATGATTCGTAGAGAATGATCGCCGGAATCGTCAGCGCCAGATACACAATCACCACGCCCAATATGTTCGGCAGAATGTGCCGGAACAATATATGCCGATGCCCCGCGCCCAGCACCCGGCTCGCCTCCACGAATGACCGGTTACGCAGCACCAATACCTGCCCGCGCACAATTCGCGCCATCGTCAGCCACGAAACTGCGCCCAGCCCGAAGAACAGAAACAACAGCCGCGCGAATTTGCCCCATTCGGCGGAGGCCCGGTGCGCCAGCCAATCCTTGAGGAACCCTTCCATCGTGGTTATCAGCACAATCACGAAGATGATCGAAGGCAATGAATACAATATGTCCACGAACCGCATCAACCCGCTGTCCCAGCGCCCGCCCAAGTAACCCGCCACCGCGCCCCACGTTACCCCGATGATCAGGCTCACCAGCGTCCCCACCGCGCCCACGAGCAGGGATATTTGCGCCCCATACAACGTGCGTGAAAAAACGTCCCGGCCGTGAACGTCCGTGCCGAACCAATGCGTCACGTTCGGCGGCTGAAATTGGCCCTCGGAAAGCGCGTCCGGGTCGTGCTGTTCCGCGAACGCCTTGCCCGCCGTTCCCGCGTGTCCGGCAATGGCCAGCAGCGCCGGCCAGCCGAGCACCACCAACAGCAGCACTGCCAGAAACCAACTGCTGATCACCGCCGGGCGGTTGTGCCGGAAACGCCGCCAGGCGCGCCGGCCCGGGCTCGCGGGAAGCGGCCGGCTCGATTCGGATTCGGCAACGTTGGCGTCACTCATACTTCACCCTCGGATCCAGAAAGACATAGGCGATGTCCACCACCAGATTCAATCCCAACAGCAGCACCGCGTACAAAATCACCAGTCCCACCACCACGCAGTAGTCAGATCCCGTCGAGGCATTCACAAACGGCGTGCCCAGCCCCGGAATCTGGAAGATGCTTTCAATCACAAACGATCCCGTCAGCAGGTCCGCCAGCATGGGGCCCGCATAGGAAACCACCGGCAGAATTGCTATGCGCACCCCGTGCTTCAGCAGCAGCCTGTTCTCGCTCATTCCTTTCGCGCGCGCGGTCGTGATGAATTCCGACTGCATTACGTTCAACATCCCCTCGCGCATCAGCCGCGCCACTTTGCCCGCAAAATACAGCCCCAGCGCAATCATCGGCAGCACCGCGTGCATCGGTGATTCCCATAATGCCACCGGAAACCACCGGAAATGAATCGCAAATATGACCAGCAGCAGCGGCCCGATGACCAGCCCCGGAATGCACACCGCCAGTATCGCCAGCAGGCTGCCCGCGTAATCCTCCCATTTCCCACGCTTCACTGCCGTGATAAACCCCAGTGGCAGCCCCAGTCCCATCGCAAACCCGAAAGCCAGCAATCCCAGCGGCAGTGATACCGGCAATCCTTGCGCGATGAGGTCGTTCACCGAATGGTCGCGATTCTTAAGCGACGGCCCGAAATCGCCCCGAATCAACCCGCCCTGGAACCAGTGCAGCCTCCCCTGCTCGTCGTGTTTCCAGCCCACCCCCAGGTACCGCAGATACTGCTCCCACAAAGGTTCGTCCGCGTGATACTTCTTCCGGAGGTTTCGCTCGATTTGTGGCGACGCCGGTTTCCGCTCCTTGTCGAACGGGTTGCCCGGCGCCGCATGCATCAGGAGAAACGACGACAGGCTGATCGCCACCAGCAGCGGGAACATGAACAAGATGCGCCTTACGAAATACATGGCCGGCTAGCGGGTTTCAATCAGTTGCACCGTGGCCATGCCCGGCGATTGTACCGCTCCCGTCGCCGGCGGCGTCTTCACTTTCCAAATGAAGTTGACCGGGTGCTGGTCCAGGACGTTGTTGTGAATTCCCTTTATCTTCCGGTCATCGAAATAATTCAACCCCACGTAATAATAAAGCGGAATGATGGGCACGGCGTCGCGGATGAGCATGGCCTCCGCCTTCTGGAATATTTTTTCCCGCGCGACCGGATCAAGCTGTTCGTCGGCGCTTTGGAGCAATTTATCATAGACCTCGCTTTTCCAGCCGGTCCGGTTGTTGCCGTTGTCGCTCAAATACAAATTGAGAAACGTGTCCGCGTCATTGTAATCCCCGATCCAGCTCGCCCGCCCCATGTCATAATCCAGGTGTGACTCCGCGGACAAATAAGTGCCCCACTCGAGCTGCCGCAACTCCACCTCGATCCCCAGTTCATCGTGCCACATCTGCTGGAGTTCCACGCCGATCTTCTCATGCGGCACGGCTGCGCCACCGGCCGGGGCATTGAAAATATATTGCACCCGCGGAAATCCTTTTCCCCCGGGATATCCCGCCTCGGCGAGCAGCCGTCGCGCCTTCTCCGGATCATAACCCAGGCCCTTCGGCGATTGGTAACGCGCCAAACCCGGCGGGGTGAGGCTGTCCGCCGGGATTCCCCCCTGCTTGATGATTTTGCGGATGATCCGGTCCTTGTCCACCACCAGCGCCAGGGCCTGCCGCACCCGCGGATCGTCAAAAGGTTTCCGCGTCGTGTTCATCAGCACAAAATACGTGCCCAGCTCGCTAAACGAGTGGAAATCCGGGCGCTTGGAGAGCACGTCCATCAATTCGGTTGGCACCAGGTCCTTGTCCCAGACCACGTCCGCCGCGCCAGTTTCGTACAGGTTCAAGGCCACCGGCGCCGAGGCAATCGCCAGGAAATCCACCAGCCCCAGCTTCGTGTTGGCCGCGTCCCAGTAGCGCTCGTTTTTGCGCACCCGAATTTTGTCATTCACCCGCCACGCCACCAGCTCATACGGCCCGCTCGACGGCAACGGCCGCGCGCTCAGCCAGCGGTCGCCGTATTTTTCAATCGTCTGCCGCGGCACCGTGAGCAGCGTTGGAAACGCGCACAGGTCCAGAAAGAACGCCGTCGGATTTTTCAATTCCGCCCGTACGGTGTAACGGTCCAGCGCCTTGCAGCCCACCAGCGACGGATCCTTGATCACGCCCGTATTGTATTCCTCGCCGTTTTTCAGAAAATACAACTGCCCGGCGTAATCGCTGGCTGTCTCCGGGTTCAGCGCCCGCAGCCACGAGTAAATCACATCATCCGCCGTAAGCGGCTCGCCCGTGGACCAGACCAGGTTCGTCCGCATGTGAAACGTATAAACCTTTTGGTCCGCGGAAATGTCCCAATTCGACGCCAGTCCCGGAATGGGCAGCGCATTGGTCGGATCCAGCCGCGTCAACCCTTCAAAAATCGAGGTCACCACCCGCAAATCCGGCTCGCCGGTCATGATCGCGGGATCCAGCGATTGCGGCTCCGCACCGTTCACAATTACCAGGTCCGCGCGCGGTTCGTTCCGGGTGCAGCCGGCCAACAGCAGCAGTGAACCGGCGAAAAACAGAAGCTGGACCGCGCGGATCGGGCATTGCGCCGGCGCAATTAAAATACGAAAACCCCGCCTCCATTTTGAGCGGGGTTTCGTCTTAAAATTCATCGGCCTTTACTTGGCGGGCGCCGGCGGCGGATTCGTCGTGGCTGCCGGCGCGGTATTGCTCGCCGTGTTGAACAGCATGGTCGCAGGCGGGGCCACGGGCGCGGGCGTCAAGGTTGCCCCGGCGTTGGTGGAGGACACCGCGGGCGCCGCCACGGGCTGGTCGGTCGGCACGGAGCTTCTCAGTTTCTCATAGGCGCGCTTGGTTTCGGACACGGAGGCGCCCTGCTCCTTGACCTTCATGAAGGCCAGCACAATTACCAGCACGAAGAATGCCGTCGCCGTGTATTTCGTCAGCTTGGTGAGTGCGTTGCCGGAGCCGGCGCCGAACAGCGCGTCCGTCGCGCCGCCGCCAAACGCCACGCCCACACCCGCCTCTTTCTTCGGCAGTTGTATCAGGACCAAAAGGCTCAGCACCAGGCAGTCCAGTATCAGCACCACCGTCAGGATGACCGTAAAAAATGAAAGCATAGGTTTGTTTAAATTGAATTTTTGATGATGTCCGCAAAGGTCCGGGCTTCCAGCGACGCCCCGCCCACCAGCGCCCCGTCCACGTCCGGCTGCGTCATCAATTCGCGCGCGTTCGATGGCTTGACACTCCCGCCGTATTGCAACCGCACCCGCTTCGCCGTCGCGTCGTCAAACAACGTGCCGATCAGCCGGCGAATAAATAAATGCGCCTCCTGCGCCTGCGCCGTCGTCGCAGTCTTGCCCGTGCCAATCGCCCACACCGGTTCGTAGGCGATGACCGTCTCCTCCATCTGCTCCTTGATCAATCCGGCGAGGCTGCCGCGCACCTGCGTGTCCAGCACCTTCTCCGTCTGCCCGGCTTCACGTTCCGCCAAAGTTTCGCCCACGCAAACAATCGGCTTGATCGAAGCCGCATGCGCCGCGAGCGCCTTCTTGGCAATCAATGCGTCCGATTCCTTCTGGAACTGCCGCCGCTCCGAATGCCCGAGGATGACGTAACGCACCGAAAATTCCTTCAACATGCCCGCCGCAATCTCGCCGGTGTACGCCCCGAAATTATGCTCGCTCATGTTCTGCGCCCCAAGCCGGATGTTGGAAGTCAGCACTTCCTTGGACACCTCGCCCAGCGCCGTGAACGGCGGGCACACCACGATGTCCACTTCCTTGATGTTCGCCGTTTCCAGCTTCAAGTCGCGCACCAGGCTCACCCCCTCCGCCACCGTCTTGTTCATCTTCCAGTTGCCGGCGATGATTAGTTTCCGCTCTTTTTGCATAATTCCTTGAATGGGGCGCGTGGTGCGTCAGCTATTGTCCGCCAGCGCCGCGACCCCGGGCAGCACCTGTCCTTCCAAATACTCCAGGCTCGCCCCGCCGCCGGTGCTCATGAACGTGACCTTGTCGCCGAGTTTCGCCTTGTTCAAGGCCTTCACGCTGTCACCGCCGCCGATGATGCTCTTGGCCCCGTTCTGCTGCGTCGCCTCCACCACTGCGCGCGCCACGGCAAACGTCCCCTCGGCAAACCGCGGGTCTTCAAAAATTCCCATCGGCCCGTTCCACAAAATCGTCTTCGCCTTCTGTACCACTTCGCTGAAGGCCTTCGCCGTGGCGGGGCCGATGTCCACGCCTTCTTCCGCGTCCGGAATGTCCACTTCCGCGTTCACGCGCGGGTTGGT
Source organism: Verrucomicrobiia bacterium (assembly GCA_035570675.1). Taxonomy (GTDB): domain Bacteria; phylum Verrucomicrobiota; class Verrucomicrobiia; order Limisphaerales; family Pedosphaeraceae; genus DATMLG01. The sequence goes on from DATMLG010000156.1 coordinate 5,439, forward strand.
CAGGTCAATCACCGGTTTGCCCTTTTTGTTGAGCTTGTCGGTCTTCACCGGCGTCGCCACCACGTTGTCCGACGGCAGCAAAAATTGCACGTTCTTCGCCTTCGCCTTTGCCAGCGCCGAAAGCGCCAGGTCCGTCTTGTCCGGTTCCACCAATGACTTGCCAACCTTCGCGCCCGTCGCCAGCCGGAACGTGTAAGCCATCGCCCCGCCAATCAAAATCGAGTCCGCCTTCTCCAGCAAATTGTTGATGACCTTGATCTTGTCCGAGACTTTCGCCCGGCCGAGAATCACCACAAAAGGCCGCGCCGGCTTGTCCAGTTCCTCGCCCAAAAATTTCAGTTCCCGCTCCATCAGCAGGCCGGCCGCGCATTGGCCGCCGCGCTTCGCGACGACCCGCGCCACGCCCTCGGTCGAGGCATGCGCCCGATGCGCCGCGCCAAAGGCGTCGTTCACATAAACGTCCGCCACCTTCGCCAGCTTTTCCGCAAACGCCGGGTCATTCGCTTCCTCTTCGTTGTAATAGCGCACGTTTTCCAGCAGCGCCACCTGGCCGTCTTTCAGCGAAGACGCAATCTTTTCCGCGTGCTCGCCAATGCAATCGTCGGCAAATTCCACTGGCACCCCCAGCAGTTCGTGCAATTTGAACGCCACCGGCCGCAGCGACATCGTCGGGTCTTTCTTGCCCTTCGGCCGCCCCAAA
>DATMLG010000157.1:0-4961 GCA_035570675.1 Verrucomicrobiia bacterium
ACCGGGCAAGTTTAGTGGAACATCAATTCGTTTGAAACCTCGTGCGGGTTTTCCGTTCCAAAATCCGTTCGTTACAGTCAGGCGCTTTCCGTCTTTGTCTAAATAAGAGAGAACAATGTGGGAGTTCGTCAGGCTGTAATCCCTTGTTAAATCATGCGCGATCTTGAACGCGAGCCAACCGATCGTCCCCTCTCCAATACCAATCGCCTTCATTGTTTTTTCCGAAAGCAATTCTGGTCTTCTAAGATCGACTAAATATTGCTTTCCTGCCGACACCATATTCAATTTAAACTCATCCGAAAAATCAACGGAATCCGCATTAAGCGAAGTTTTATTTGTGAGAACGATATTTAGCTCAAAGTCCTCCGCAATGCTCGGTGACCCGCCAGAATTAACAATTGTTGGCTCGATGAAAATGAGCGAATTCGTGGTTCCCGGTTCGTTTACAAAAACGCTCTGATTTATGAAGCCGTCCAATTTTGGAGATTTGTCGTCAAGCGCTGTTTGAGCCTTTTTTAAATCAGCAGCGGCCTCACTAAATTTCAAGTATGGAGCCAATAAGAGGGTGCTAATGCCAATTATCAGTATCAGCGCCCACTTTGCGAAATTCCTGATCCTTTCCTCCCTTTGCTTCTTGGCTTCTTCCTCTTTCTCTCTGTAAAAGAGCCAGAAGAGGCCGCAAATAATTTCAGTCCACAAGAGGATGTGGTCCCCAAAGGAAACTCCTTCGAGGAAGCAATCAATCCAGAACTTGAAAAAGTTATAAATCACGCTTCCGAAGCATCCACAAACGTCTAAAATGCGTAAAGCGCGTTATTTTGGGCCATTTTTCTTCGGGAAGCTGCTATACTCTAATTCAGAGGGTTCCCATTGCAATTCAGACGTCTCTCGTATTTCCATTTGACGAGAGGCTGGACGTGGACGATGTAAGGGCGGCAGGTAACAGTGAGCTGTGAGCCGTGAGCGGTGAGCAGTCGGAAGGGGAGGGATGGAATTTAAGGCGCGCATTTGAAATTTCGGATTTCAGATGGAAGACGCGGGTTCTTTGACAATCGAAAATAAGTCCAAAATCCAAAGCCCAAAGCCCAAAGTCCAAAGTCGAGGGGCAATTAACCGGGATTCGACGGGGCGTAACGCTTAATAACGGGTAATAACGCCTATTCTGAAAGGGGCAGGGGGGTGTCGGAAAAAGTCGGATTGTGTCGGATTATTTCCACGAAGACACGGGGACGCTGCGCGAAATGCCGTTGATTGTTTCGGCGAGACGCCGAAACGGACCCGCGAGACGCGGGTGCTACCCCAGATCGGCGGATTTCGACGCAAGTGGTTGATTTCCCGCTTATTGTCCGGGGATTTTTTGCGTGTGGGATGTTTGGGCTCATCAGGAGATTCGCCCTACCACTATGTGGGAGGAAAATGCGGGTGGTTGACAATCGGCTGGTTTTAGGCCAGTTTCGCCCCGCTTGAAAGGGCCGCCGTTTGCTTTTCAGAGCGGACGGTAGTATATGGCAGCACATTGAAATCATGGGAAAAGCCTTAATTATAGCAGAAAAGCCGTCGGTGGCGAATGACATCGCCAAGGCCTTGGGCGGTTTCAAGAAGGTGGATGATTATCAGGAGAGCGACAAGTATGTGGTGTCGTCGGCGGTGGGCCATTTGCTGCAAATCACTGTGCCCGAAGAGTTTGAAGTAAAACGGGGGAAATGGACGTTTGCGCATCTGCCGGTGATTCCGCCGCATTTCGCCTTGCTGCCAATCGAGCGGAACGAACCACGGCTCCGGCTGCTGACGAAGTTAATCAAGCGGAAGGACGTGGACATGCTGATTAATGCCTGCGACGCCGGCCGGGAGGGGGAGTTGATTTTCCGGTATATTGTCCAGCATGCGAAATCCACGAAACCCATCCAACGGCTCTGGTTGCAATCCATGACGCCGGCGGCGATCCGGGAGGGGTTTGAGGCGTTGCGGACCGGTGAATCCATGCAACCGCTGGCGGACGCGGCGGTGTGCCGGTCGGAGTCGGACTGGCTGGTGGGCATCAACGGGACGCGGGCGATGACGGCGTTTAATTCGAAGTCGGGCGGTTTTCACCTGACGACGGTGGGCCGGGTGCAGACGCCGACGCTGGCGATTTTGGTGGAGCGCGAGGAGCGGATTAAAAAGTTTGTGCCGAAGGATTACTGGGAAATTCACGGCACCTTTGGCGCGAAAGCGGGCGAATACACGGGGCGGTGGTTTGATGAGAATTTTTCGAAGGACAAGGCGAAGGACGGCGAGGCGGAGCATCTCCGGCCGGAGCGGGTGTGGGATTTGAAGCAGGCGGAGGCGATCCGCGACAAATGCCTGGGCAAGCCGGGCATCGTGACGGAGGAAAGCAAGCCGACGACCCAGATGTCGCCGTTACTGTATGATTTGACGAGCTTGCAGCGGGAGGCGAACGGGCGGTTTGGATTTTCAGCAAAGAACACGCTGGGGCTGGCACAGGCGCTGTATGAAAAGCACAAGGTGCTGACGTATCCGAGAACTGATTCGCGGGCGCTGCCGGAGGATTACATCGGGACGGTGAAAAAGACGATGGGGATGCTGGCGGACATCACCGGTTACAGCAGCCATGCGGACAAGATTTTGAAGGAAGACTGGGTGAAGCCGAACAAGCGCATTTTCAACAATGCGAAGGTGTCGGACCATTTCGCGATCATCCCGACGGCGCTGCCGCCGAAGCAATTGAGCGAGCCGGAGCAGAAATTGTATGACCTGGTGACGAAGCGGTTCCTGGCGATATTTTTTCCGGCGGCGGAATTCCTGGTGACGACGCGCATCACGCGGGTGGAGCAGGAGCCGTTCAAGAGCGAGGGCAAGGTGATGGTGAACGCGGGCTGGATGGCGGTTTACGGGAAGGAAGCGCAGACGGACGACACGCCGACGCTGGCGCCGGTGCAGCCGAACGAGACGGTGAAGACCGAGAAGGTGGAAGTGCAGGGGACGCAGACGAAACCGCCGGCGCGGTATTCGGAAGCGACGCTGCTCGGGGCGATGGAAAGCGCGGGCAAGCTGGTGGAAGACGAGGAGTTGCGCGAGGCGATGAGCGAAAAGGGGCTGGGCACGCCGGCGACGCGCGCGGCAATCATCGAAGGTTTGATTTACGAGAAATACGTGGTGCGCAACGCGCGGGAATTGCAGCCGACGGCGAAGGCGTTTTCGATCATCACGCTGTTGCGCGGCCTGGACATACCGGAATTGAGTTCGCCGGAATTGACGGGGGACTGGGAATTCAAGCTGCAGCAGATGTCGCGCGGACAGTTTCCGCGGGAGAAGTTCATGAAGGAAATCGCGGACATGACGCGGGACATCGTGGCGAAGGCGAAGCGGCACGACAGCGACACGGTGCCGGGGGATTTCGGGACGTTGAAGGTGCCGTGTCCGAAATGCGGCGGGGAGATCAAGGAGAACTACAAAAAGTTCCAGTGCCAGAAATGCGATTTCGCGCTGTGGAAAATTGTGGCCGGGCGGCAACTGGAAATCGAGGAAGTGGAGGAATTGATTTCCAAGAAGGTCGTGGGGCCCTTGCAGGGGTTCCGGAGCAAGATGGGCAAGCCGTTTGCGGCGGTGATCAAGATGGGGCCGGAGTTCAAGCCGGAGTTTGATTTTGGACAGGGCCAGAAGAACGAGGACGGCACGACCGCGGCGGCGGATTTCACGGGCCTGGAGCCGATGGGCAAATGCCCAAACTGCGGCGGCCGGGTGTTTGAGACGGCGATGAGTTACACGTGCGAAAACGCGGCGGGCGAGAAGCGGACATGCCAGTTCCGGTCGGGAAAAATCATCCTGCAACGGGAGCTGGAACGGGCGCAGTTTTTGAAGCTGATGACGACGGGGAAGACCGATTTGTTGCCGAAGTTCATTTCCAAGAAAGGCCGGCCGTTCTCGGCATATCTGGTCGTGGGCGAGGGCGGGAAGGTGAGTTTTGAATTTGAGCCGCGCAAGGCAAAGGTAAAAGCCGACGGAGCGGCGGGCGGCGCGCCGAAGGAGCCGGCGGTGAAGATTGATTTCACCGGGAGGCCGACGGTGGGCAAATGCCCGAAGTGCGGCGGGAAGGTTTTTGACACGGAGGCGGGATATATTTGCGAGCGTTCGCAACTGGACCTGAAGCCGTGCAAGTTCAAGCTGGACAAGGAAAAGGCGGGACGGCAGATCACGCCCGAGGAGGCGAAGCAACTGCTGGCGGAGGGGCGGACGGATTTGCTGGAGAAATTTGTTTCCAGGGTGGGCAAGCCGTTTTCAGCGCACCTGGTGTTGGAAGGCAAGGGCAAGGTGGTTTTTGAATTTCCGCCGCGCGAAGATGACGGCGGCGGGGGTTAAAATGGTTTCGGCCTCGCAGGCGGAATTGACAGCGGCCAAAGCCGGGGCGGCGGGGAGTGCGGCAAAGGAGCAGAAAGACAAGTGGGTCAAGAAATTCGAGGCGCATCTGGCATCGGATCGGGGCGCATCAATCTACACGCAACGCAATTACGCGCAGGCGCTGGCGGAATTTGCGAAATGGCTGCGGGAGGAACGGCAACAGACGCCGGATTGGGCGGCGTTGCAGCGGGATGATTTCCGGGGCTACGTGCGGTTTCTGGGACGGCACAATCTGGGGCGGGCGGCGATTCAACTTCGTTTCAGCGCATTGCGGACATTCTATAAATTTCTCATCCGGAACAACGTGGTGGCGGGTTCGCCGATCAAAAATCTGTCGCTGCCAAAACTGGAGAAGCGACTGCCGAAATTTTTGACGGCGAAGCAGATGGTGGAGTTGCTCGCGGCGCCGTTGAAACCGCTGGAAGCGGGACGTAAAAAGGGCGCGGGGCGGCCGGTCAGTGAAGTTGCCTGTCATCGGGACGTGGCGATTTTGGAGACGATTTATTCGTGCGGTTTGCGGATCAGCGAATTGTGCGGGCTGAACGCGGAGGACGTGGACATTG
>DATMLG010000158.1:0-2283 GCA_035570675.1 Verrucomicrobiia bacterium
TTTTTCAAAAAGATTGCGCTGGAAACACAGGACTCTTTCTTCAGTTGCCATAGTGATTTTAATTTTGATGATACCCGCGAAGGGAACGAGTCAAAGTTATTTTTGTTATTGGAGAGTTATTAACAGATTCAATCCGCCCACAAATGAACAACACAAGAAATGGCGCCGCTTGCCCCCTCACCCCGGCCCTCTCCCCCGATGGGGGCGAGGGAGAAAAGACGCCCCGCGTCCAGCCCATAGTATCCCCACTTGTCGGCGCCTGATCTTTTCTACAGAGTAGCGAAACGCGTGTCCTACTGGTTCTGCTGCCAGTTGTAACCGAGGGCTTTGATGAGGTTGACGGCGGCGATGAGGCGCGAACCGCGTAGTTGGACGGCGCTGCTTTCCTGCGCCAGCGCGGTGGTCTGGGCGGTGGCGACGTCGAGATAGGTCGTGAGGCCGTCGCGATAACGGTTCTCGGCCACATCGAGGGCGTGTTTGGCGGCCACGACGGCTTCATTTTCGGCGTACCATTCCTCGCCCAGAAGCCGTTGCGCGGCGAGCTCGTCTTCCACGTCGCCAAACGCACCCAATACGGTCTGGCGATAGTCGGCGACCTGTTCATCGTAAGCTTCATGCGAGATTTTAAGGTTCGCGCGGTTCAAACCGCCGGTGAAGAGCGGCAGTTGAATCGTCGGTCCCACGGACCACAGGCGGCTGGACCAATCGAACCAGGAACTGGCACTGATGGATTGAAAACCGGCGAGGCCGTCCAGGGTGATAGCCGGGAAAAAAGCAGCCTTGGCCACGCCGATGTCCGCGTTGGCGGCGGCCATGCGCCGTTCCGCAGCGGCGACGTCCGGACGATGCTCCAGCAGGTCGCTGGGCAGGCTGGCAGGAATCTCCGGCACAGCGGACCGCCGCGTCACGTTGGTAGTGATATAAAAGTCCACGGGCGACTGGCCGCAAATGATGGCGATCGCATGGAGCATTTCCGCGCGACGCAATTGGATGTCCGGCAATTGCGCTTCGGTGGCATGCAACTGGGTGGCCGCCTGCGCGACATCCAAATCAGAAACCGCGCCGCCGTGCCGGAGGTTTTCCGTAAGCTCGAGCGAACGGCGATAGGCTTCAATAGTGCCGACGATCAATTCGTATTGGTCGTCGAGCGTTTTGAGTGTGAAAAAGTCGTCGGCCACCTCAGCAGCGACGTCGAGCCGGGCGGATTGCAAATCGTCGGCGCTGGCGACATAGCGGGCATGGGCGGCTTGCGAGAGGCGTCGCACGCGCCCCCACAAATCGATTTCCCAGCCCAGGTAGACGGGCGCGGTGAAGGTGTTATAGGTATAAGGCGTGCCGGCAGCCAGGCCGTTGACCGGTTTATTGACGCTGGTGCGCTCGCGGTTGATGTCGCCGCCGGGAGTGCCGCCGGCGGTCAATTGCGGATAAAATTCCGAGCGCGCCACGTTGACCTCATCGCGCGCCTGGTCCAATTGGGCGCCGAGCGACACGAGGTTTTGGTTGTTGGTCAGCGCGAGCTGTTCGAGGCTGCTCAGTTCGGCATTGCTAAACACCTGCCACCAATCGCCGCGCGGCACATCCGCGGATGGCGCGGCGACTTTCCACGTGACGGAGTTGGTGCCCGAAGTCACGACGGTAAAAGCTTTCGGCATTGGCTGGGCCGGCAAGGCGGCGGGACGGTGATAGTCCGGCCCGACAGAGCAACCGGTCAGAACGAGCGCGAAGAAAGCGATGGCGGCAAAACTTCTCATTTCGCCGAGTTGGTTCCTTCCGGTTGCATGATTTGCACCGTCTGCCCATCAGAGAGGGAATCGGGAGGGTTATTAATAACACGGTCGTCCGGATTCAGGCCGTCCAGGACTTCGACGTAACTGCCGAAATCGCGCCCCACCTTGACGTCATGCAAATGCACTTTGTTATCGCTGTCCACCACGGCGACCTGGTTGCCTTCGGCCTGGAAGATGATGGCATTATCGGCAATGGTTAAAGCGTTATGAGTCGGAACCTCGTTAAAACGCACTGAGGCGTAGCTGCCGGCGAAAAGTTCGCCGTTCGGATTGGGCACATCCAATTCCACCTGCAGGGTACGGGTGGTGGGGTCCACCGCGCCGGCGGTGCGGGTAATCGTGGCTTCATACGTGCGCCCGGGCTTCTCGATAAAAGCCAGCTCGGCCTTCTGGCCGATAGTGACGTCGTAAACATATTCCTGCGGCACCTGGACATAGACGCGCAAGGGGTCGGTTTGCGCCATGCGGAAAAGCTCCGGGCCGCTTCCGGCGGCGA
>DATMLG010000159.1:0-4084 GCA_035570675.1 Verrucomicrobiia bacterium
CGCCGCGCCAAAGGCGTCGTTCACATAAATGTCCGCCACCTTCGCGAGTTTTTCGGAGAAAACCGGGTCGTTCCTCTTCCTCATTGTAATAGCGAACATTCTCCAGCAGCAAAACATCTCCCGGCTGCAACGCGCCCGCGGTCTTTTCTACCTTTTCGCCGATGCAATCATCCACGAACGCGACCGGTTTGCCCAGCATGTCGGCGAGCTTTGCCGCCACGGGCCGCAAAGAAAGCGACGGGTCCCGCTGGCCCTTCGGCCGGCCCAGGTGCGCCATCAGAATGACCTTGGCCCCCTGGTTCGCCAGAAACTTGAGCGTCGGCAGGGTTTCCTTGATGCGCGTGTCATCGTTGATCACCATCTGGCCGTCCTTCTCCTCCATCGGCACATTGTAATCCACGCGCATCAGCACGCGCTTGCCCTTCACATTCAAATCTTTGACGGTTAGTTTCGACATAAATCAAACGAAAAAAAAGCATACCTCAGCCATTCCCCGAGTCAAAGCCAATTTGGTTGCATTTGGGAGACATCCGGCAGCCGGCGCCTGGCCGTCCTTTTCCCGCCCCATTGCAGGCTGGCGCAAGTCCCTGCCCCGCTGTATCCTTCCGGCCATGAACCGCCGCCAGTTCCTCCGGCAAACCCTCATGGCGGCTTCGGCTTCGACCCTCCTTTTCCGGCCCGGACGCGCCCATGCCGCTGCCACGGATTCTCCCGCGCCTTTCATTGACCCCGCCACTGCCCGGGACTGGCTTGCCCGCTGGGAGAAAAATATCCTTGCCGAGGCCCGCACCCGTTATTGCGACACGGAAATGGGCGAAGAACTGGGCTGGCTCGTGAGTCCGTTCGTCGGGGGCTTCTATTATGGCTACCTGGCCACCGGCAACACCAAATGGATCGACCGGCTCATGGACTGGACCGACGCCTGCCGCAAACGCGCCGTGAGGGAGCCCGACGGTTTCCCCGGCTGGCCCAAGGGCGACGGCGGCGGCAATGCCTCCAGCGAATATTCCGCGGACAGCCTCCTCGGCGAAGCGATGTTGCTCCAGCCCGTCGTCCTGCTTTCCGCTGAAATTCTCAAGATCCCCGCGCTCGAAGCGACCTGGGGCGCCCGGGCCCGCAGCCATCTGGATTTCGCCGCGCAAATTTTCCAGAAGTGGGATTCGCGCGGTTGCTGGCGGCCCTTCAAGGACGGCGGCCTCTGGGTCGTGCCCGCCTTCGGCGTCGACCGCCGTTCCCCGGACAAATGGTCCGCCGGTTACGCCCGTCGCAAATCCACCGGCTTCTCCAACCCGGACAACAAACAAAACCTCATCGCCTCCTGGCTCATCGCGATGCACGATGCCACCCAGCAATCCGTTTATCGCGACCGCGCTTCCGCCTGGTGGCGTCTCATGCGCGCCCGCATGACCACCCGCGACAATGGCAAATATTTCGTCTGGAATTACTGGGAGCCCGCCGGCGCCTGGGACTACACCGCCGACGGCGCGCCCAGGCATTGGGTCGGCGTTCATCCCAACGGCGGTTACTACGGCATCGATGTGGACGGCATCGTCAATGCCTACGAGCATGGGCTCGTCTTCACCCGCGCGGACATTGATCGACTCATCGCCACCAATCGCGACTTCATGTGGAATCATAAGTTCGACGACCCCGCGTTCAGGCGCATTGACGGCGGCCCCATGAACATCCGCTGGCGCAAAACCCCCGGCGTCCTCTGGGCCGGCCTCGCACCCTACGACGCCACCCTCCGCAAAATCTTCATCGCCAGCTTCAACCCCACTAGTTGGGACGGCATCGCCGGAACCCCCTGGGCCGTCACTCGCACCATTTCTGCCTCTTGATCCTAATATCACTTTCCACTCGTCCTCTTTCCCCAATTCCGCATTCCGCGCTCCGCACTCCGAATTTCGGCAGTAACTTTGAACTTTGAACTTTAATCGCGCTTCAGGCACCATCGCTTCGTGGGCATCAGCCTCCAGCAATTCAAGCAGATGAAAGAACGGCTCGGCGGTTCCACCCGCGCCGCCGCCCCCGTGCTTGAAACCGGCCTCCGCCGCGCGCTCAATACCCACCAAATCATCCTCGGCGTGGACCCCTCGCTCCGCGGCACCGGCTACGGCGTCGTTCACTCCGTCAAATCCTCGCCCCGCGCGCTGACCCACGGCGCCATCCCCTGCCCGCCCGCGTGGTCGCATTCCCGCTGCCTCGTGCGCATTACCCAAACCCTCCGCGACGTCATCCGCCGCCATCAGCCCACCGTCTGCGTCATCGAAGGTTTGTTCTACGCGCAAAATCTTCAGACCGCCCTGACCATGGGCGAAGCCCGCGGCGCCGCCCTCGCCGTCATCGCCGAAGCCGGCCTCGAGATTTACGAACTCGCCCCGCGCAAGGTGAAGCAGGCCATCGTCGGCCACGGCGGCGCCCAGAAAATCGCCGTCGCCAAAATGGTCCAGCGCCTCCTCAGCCTCGCCGAGCTCCCCGGCCCCGATGCCGCCGACGCCCTGGCCCTCGCGCTCACCCACGCCCAGGCCAGCAGCCGCTACTCCCTCCATGCACCCAAACGAATTTAGTCCCAACGCCTCGATAACACGACCTTGCTCCTTACGCGTGCGATTTCGCATCTCGCCTTTCCGACTTTGGACTTTGGACCTTGGGCCTTGGACTTCTTTTTCATGATAACTTTTTTGCATGGCAAACTCGTCGAAGCCCTGCCCACCCAGGTCGTCGTGGATGTCCACGGCGTCGGCTACGACGTCCTCATCCCGCTCTCCAGCTACGACAAGCTCCCGTCCCCCGGCGGTGAGATCAAGCTCCTCACCCATCTCGCCATTCGCGAAGATGCCCATGTCCTCTACGGCTTCATGACCTCCGCCGAGCGCGAGATGTTCCGTCTCCTCATCAACAACGTCTCCGGCATCGGCCCCAAGATCGCCCTCAACGTCCTCAGCGGCATGAACGTCACCGCCCTCCGCGGCGCCGTCGCCAATGCCGACGTCAAGGCCATCTCCCAAATCTCCGGCGTCGGCAAAAAAACCGCCGAACGCATCGTCGTCGAACTCAAGGACAAGATCGGCGCCGCCGGAGCCTGGGAAGCCCTCAGCGCCACCCGCGCCCTTTCCGACGCCGACCAAAAAATCAACGACGCCGTCCTCGCCCTCATGGCCCTTGGCTTCAAGCAAATCGAAGCCCACGATTCCATCCGCGCCGCCCAAACCGCCCTCGGCCCCGCGGCCGCCGTCGAGGACCTCGTCCGCGCCAGCCTCAAAAAAGGAGCCTGATGCCCCCGGACGACGCTCCCAACTCCGGCATCGTCATCCCCAACCAGCCCCGCTGGCACCAGCGCCTCATCGCCGCCCTCCTTTATTTCGCCCTCCGCTTCCTCGGCCTCACCCTCCGTTGCCGTTGGACCGACCGCTCCGGCTGGTTCACCACCAACCCGCCGCCCGGCCCCGCCAACTATTGCATCTGGCACAACCGCCTCGCCCTCTCGATGCACATCTACTTCGCCTACATCCGCAAGCGCAACCGCAGCGCCGGACTCGCCGCCATGGTCAGCGCCAGCCGCGACGGCGGCTTTCTCGCCGGCGTCCTCGAACGCTTTGGAGTCCAGCCCGTCCGCGGTTCCACCAGCCGCCGCGGACCCCAGGCCCTCCGCGAACTCACCACCTGGGCCCGCCGCGACCGCGACCTCGCTATCACCCCCGACGGCCCGCGCGGCCCCGCCTATGTCGCGCAGGAAGGCGTCATCGCCCTCGCCCAACTCACCGGCCGCCCCATCATCCCCGTCTCCTATCATGCCAACTGGAAAATCCGGCTCCGCAGTTGGGACCGCTTCCAGATTCCCCTCCCATTTTCCCGCGTCGAATTTTTCTTCGACCAACCCATTCACGTCCCCCGCGAAACCACCCCCGCCGACCGCGAAACCTTCCGCCTCCAGCTCGAAACCGCCCTCAAAAATATTTCGCCTGACTAATTCCACCTTCGTTTCCTGCTCGTCCCGCCCGCTCTGTGAAATCTGTACCATCTGTGGCCCGATTCTCCGTTTCCTTCGTTTGCTTCTGTTCAAGTCTTGGCGTTAATTCGC
>DATMLG010000160.1:0-3290 GCA_035570675.1 Verrucomicrobiia bacterium
ATTTTTCCTTCGCCGCCTGGACGAATTTCCGTCCGGCATCGCTGTCCGGCACGATGATGAAACTCGGGCAGGTGCAAAATTGTCCGGCACCGAGGGTACAGGACGCGAAAAATTCATCGGCGATGGCCGGGCCGCGCTCGCGCAACGCGCCCTCCAGCAACAGCACCGGGTTGACGCTGGACATTTCCAGGTAGATGGGCCGGCCCGCGCGGTCGGCGGCTTCCTTGAGTTTCATGCCGGCCGATTTGCTGCCGGTGAACGCCGTCGCGCCGGTGAGAGGATGCGCGACCATTTCCAGCCCGACGTCCGCGGGCATGCGGTAAAGCATTTGCACGGTGGCCGGGTGCAGTCCGGTGGCGCGGACGGCTTCATGCGCGACCTCGGCGAACAACCGCGTTGTGCCGGGATGCGCGGTGTTCGCCTTCGCGATGACGGGATTGTGCGCGGCAATTGCGGCCGCGAAATCCCCGCCCGCGGCGGAATTGAAGGCGAACGGAAAATTATTCGGGCCCATGACGAGAACGGGGCCGCCGAGCGGGGCAAAGACGGACCAAATTTTGCGGACGTCGTCTCGGACAGGCCGCCGCCAGGAACCATCGCGCGCGGCGCGGGCCGCCTGCCGCAGTTGATCGGTCGTGCGCGGGAGTTCGTTGTCCTTCAGGCGCGGCGACTTGGCCAGCGCTGTTTCGGCATGGGCGATTTCCACGAATTCTGCGCTACGGCGTTCGATGCCGTCCGCGTAGGTCTCCAGAAACTTCGCGATGGTGTCGCCGCCTGTGTTACGAAGGGCCTCGGCGGCTTCGCTGCCTGCTTGCAGCATTTCGAGAGTTTCCTCGCGCGAGGACACGGGGTAATTCTCCGGCAAGGGCTGGCCCAAGGCGGGATTTTCCGCCTGGAACGCGCCCGTGGATTTGCTGGGACGCCAGGCGCCGGCAGCCAGCACGGGAACCAGCTTGTCACTCATAACATTTTGGGGCGTTCCGCATACCTTGATGGTAAAAGCAAATTGCGGAAGTGCAAGCCGCTTCCACCGCAGTGCAGTTGGCCGGGCGGGCGCCCTACTTCGCAGAACGATTCTTAAACATCTGATCGGCCAGCACGCCGAACAGCACGACCGCGCCCATCACGGCGAAATTGAGCGAGCTGTCAATGCCGAGCAGGTTCACCAGGTTTTGCAGCACCAGCAGCAGGGCGGTGCCGATGAGGATGCCGACGACCGAGCCTTCACCCCCGCGCAAACTACAGCCACCCAGCACCGCCGCCGCGATGCCGTAGAGTTCATAAAAATTTCCGTGGTTGGAGGGCGAAACGGAATTCGTATAAAACGCGATCATGATTCCCGAGATGCCGGTGAACAGGGCGGCAATGACATAGGCGCTGGCGGTGACGAGGCGGGTATTGATGCCGGAGAAACGCGCGGCCTGTTCATTGCGCCCGACCGCCAGCAGGTAGCGTCCGTAGATTGAGCGGTGCAGCACAAACCACATCACGACGGAAAGCACGGCCAGAATCACAAATGGCGCCGGAACGCCAAAGAATTTTCCACTCGCCACGCTCCGCAACGTTTCGATGCCTTCCGCACCGGAGAAGCCCTTCGTGCTGTCGTGGGCGATGTAGCGCGCGATGCCGCGATACAACAGCAGGCCGCACAAGGTGACGATGAACGGCTGGAGCTTTGCGCGGGTGATGAGCAGGCCGTGCGCCGCGCCCAGCAGCATGGAAATGCCGAGCACCACGGCGGCGGCCAGCGGCCACGGCCAGTGCCATTCCGTGACGGCCATCGCCAAGATCACGCCCGTCAGCGCGCACATCGAGCCGACGGACAAATCGATGCCGCCGGTGATGATGACCAGGCCGGTGCCGAGGCTGAACACGCCGAAAAGCCCGATCAAGTTCGCGGTGTTCACCAGGTTCACCGGCGAAAGAAACTTGGGGTTCAGGATGGACGTGACCACGCACAGCACCAACAGCAGGACGGAAATGCCGATTTCTTTTTTCATATCAATTGCCCACCGCCGGTTTGGCCGCGGAAATGGTCTTGCCGACGGCGAGGTTCATGATGTTTTCCTCGTTACAATCGGCGCGTTCGAGAACGCCGGTGATGCGGCCCTCGTGCATCACGGCCACGCGATCGCTGACGTTGATGACCTCCTCCATGTCGCTGCTGATCATCAAGATGACGCCGCCACGGTCGGCGAGTTCGCGCATCAGCCGGTAAATTTCCGCCTTCGCCCCCACGTCAATACCGCGCGTCGGCTCATCAAGAATCATCACCTTCGGCGACATGGAAAGCCATTTGCCGATGACCACCTTCTGCTGGTTGCCGTCGCTCAAATTCAAAACCAGGGCCTCGCAGCCCGGCGTCTTGATGTTCAGCGATTTGATCTGTTCATTGGCGACCCCGCGCTCTTTTTCGCGGACGATGAGATTGAAAATGGAATATTTTTTTAACGACGGCAGGGTGGTGTTTTCGCGCACGGACATACCAACGACGAGGCCCTCGCCGCGGCGGTCCTCCGGCACGAGATAGATGCCGCGGGCGATCGCATCGGCCGAGCAATTGATGAAGATTCGCTCGTCTCCAATGGTCACCTCCGCGCCGCCAAAGGAATCCAGGCCGACAATCGCCTTGGCAATTTCCGAGCGTCCAGCGCCGACGAGCCCGGCAAAACCAAGAATCTCGCCACGGGTTGCGTCGAATTCCACCGACTTCCCCGGATAACGGCCGGAACGGGCCTTGCGTACCTTGAAAAACCCCGGCGTCCGGGCCGCACCGGAAGCGGCATATGAGCTGTGGATTTCGCGCCCGACCATCAGTTTTACAATTTTGTCGTGGCTGATTTCCGAGCGGTCCAGGGCGCCGGCATTTTTGCCGTCGCGCAGGACCACGACACGGTCGGCAATGCGGTTTACCTCGCCGAGGCGGTGCGAAATATATACCACGCTCACGCCCTGCGATTTCAATTCCAGAACGAGTTCCAGCAGCCGGTCGGTTTCCTGCAGGGTCAGGGACGACGTCGGCTCGTCCATGATGATGATGCGCGAATTGAGCGACAATGCCTTGGCGATCTCCACCATTTGTTTTTGCGCGATGGGCAGCCGCTCCAGCACGGTGCGGGAGGAAACCTGGAGGCCGAGCCGCTTGAGGAACGGTTCCGTGTCCGCGTGGATTTTTTTCAGGTCAATGAGGCCCAGCGCATTTTTGGGCTCGCGACCGAGAAAGACGTTCGCCGCGACGTCCAGGTTGTCGAGAACGTTCAATTCCTGGTGGATGAACGCCACGCCCAGCT
>DATMLG010000161.1:0-6519 GCA_035570675.1 Verrucomicrobiia bacterium
TGGCCTCGACGCCGGACAACGCGAGCACCACGCCAACAAACCCGCCCCAGTTTTTCAGGAATCCGCCGGTCAGCGGCTGCACATTATGGACCGCCACGCCCAAATGGGGCAGGCAAAGGATGCCCAGGATCACCACCACGATCACCGTGGGCAGCGAAACCAGAAACGCCAGCCCGCCCGTGTGCTTCGGCCCAAAAACATTCAACCCGCCTATCACCAAAATGGCCACCGCCGCGCAAATCGCCGGCGACGGAATCGAAATATAATTACTCAGGTAATGCCCCAGGTACTGGAACGCCGACAGCGCGCTCAACGCCGCCGTCACGATGTAATCCGCCACCAGCAAAAATGCCCCCACGATGGAAATGATTTCCGAACGATGCCGCACGCTCGCATACACCCCGCCGCCGTCCGGGTAATGCTTGCAGATGGCCATGTAATTCACCCCCACCAGCGCCGTCAGCAGGCACATCGCCGCAATCAGCCAGAAGGAACTGTACCCCGCCACGGCAAACGCCAGGCCCACCACGTAGGCCTTGCTCGTGCCCCAGTCGCCGTAAAGTATCGCCGCCGCGCGGGGTGCGTCCACATTGCGTGGACGTTTCGTATTGCTCGCAATCATCGTCGCACAAACCGTCGTCTTCTGCGGATGTTGTACCAAGCCGGACCGCAAAAATGCGCGGCTTTCGAGGCGGGAGAATTCTCCCTTGCCCCTGATGTTAACGCTGACGAGGTTAGCTGTCGGGCTGGAACCACCAAGTGTTCCCGATGCCGCAGGCACCGTTAGCCCCAATCCGTTTCCGGAATTTTGGGTCCCCCGTTGATCCGTAACACGGACCATTAAGCAGACAAAGAACTTCACGAGTTTTGACCTCCATGTCCTCCAAGTCAAGCAACTACCTAAAAACTATGTCGAAACAAATAAAAAAATTGTAAATAATACTGCCGCGATTATTTTTCGCTTTTCCTAATCTGCCTCCCACTTTGTTTCCGGCCACCGACCAGACCGGCTGCCAGCGCTTCAAAAAATCTCCAGGATGCTTAGCCCCATTTACCTTCATTTATCCTAGTTTACCCGCATTTCGACGCATCGCCCTGTGGCTATTCCTGCGGCTAACCGCCCCTGCTTCGTTCCCTTGGTTTGCTTCTGTTCAATTTCTGGTTTCTTTTCCCAGTCGCGGTTCATTCCCGCTCGTCTTTTGTGTTCTTTGTGTACTTTCGTGGCCATTTTCTTCTTCAACATTGGGTGCAGGCGTGCCTTCTTCGCAGTAACTTCCCTCCGTTGTAACCTTTTAACTTTTTCACGATTTAACCTCCCTTCCCCTCACTCCGGCAAATCCGGCCCGAACAATTCCTCGCGAATCTTCAATATCCTCTGGGTGTCATCCAGCGCCTCATCATTCACGATGCTTTGCACCTTCACCTGATGGACCAGACACGCCGTCGCCGCATCAAATTCAAACTTCTCCCGGATCGTCGTCGCCCGCAAAGACTGATTGGCCTCCTGCCGCGCCGCCGTAAGCACCCTCGCAAACTCCACCACCATCCGGGGGTCGTCCCCGATTTCAATTGTTTGCGCCGCCCGCTGCGCCGCCCGGTTCATGGCTTCGAGCAACGCGATATACCCGGGCCCGCCGTCCTGTGTCGGCGCGCCTCGATCCGGCCCATTTCGTCTTCTCCCGCCCGCTTGTTCCTGACGGCAATAACTGCCCATATTGTCCTCCGTCAGCGGCAGCCCAAACTCCTGCTGACATCGCGCCGCCACCTCGCGATACGGCAATTGCTCGTCAAACAGCCAGCCATCCACCTTTGCCCGCTGCTCCGGCGTCAACCTGCGCACCGCCGTGTCGCTTCTCGGCCGTCTCCTGATTTGATTCTCTTTTTCCATGCTCAATTCCTCATTTTTTAATTTTTCATTTTGCATTTTGAATTTACCAGGAGGGGTTGGACAAGGAGTGTCCAAGCGGCGAATTTCAAAAATTATCGCTCCTGTCAGCCCATCCGAGACAATATCGGGCGTAATCACCCTCGCGCCACCGCTTTGGAGCGCGGAGCATTGCTCCGCGAATTCCCCTTCGGCGTACTGGCCAGCCGCTGTCTTCATCGTGGGGGCAGCCGTTTCCGGGGTAGCACCCGCGTCTCGCGGGTTTCTTGCGGCGTCTCGCCGCAAGCATCGCCTCTTCGCTTAACAATGGGGAGCCATCTACTTTCCTCACTAGGTAACTTTGGACTTTAGACTTTTGCCTTTGGAAGTTAGATTTTTATTTATGTCTCAAGACCCTCAGGAACAATGGACGAAAGTGGACGCCTATTTCGACCAGGCGCTGTTCCCACCCGATGAAATCCTCCAGTCCGCGCTCACCGCCAACGCCGCCGGCGGACTTCCCGCGATCGACGTCTCCCCCACCCAGGGAAAATTCCTTTACCTCCTCGCCAAGATTCACGGCGCGCGCCGGATTTTGGAGTTCGGCACGCTCGGCGGTTACAGCACCATCTGGCTGGCCCGCGCCCTGCCCGCCGATGGCCAGCTCGTCTCGCTGGAAGCTGAACCCAAGCACGCCGAAGTGGCCCGCCAAAATGTCGCCCGCGCCGGTTTCGCCAAGTCCGTCCGCATCCTCACCGGCAAGGCGCTGGATTCACTGCCCAAGCTGAAGTCCGAATCCAAGGAGCCGTTCGATTTGATTTTCATTGATGCCGACAAACCCAGCACCCCGGATTATTATCGCTGGGCGGTCGAACTCTCGAGGCCTGGCACCGTCATCATCGTGGACAATGTCGTGCGCAAAGGCGAAGTCGCCAATGCGGACAGTACGGATGCGAATGTGCTGGGCATGCGCCGCTTCATGGAAATCATCTCGAAAGATTCCCGCGTCGAAGCCACCGGCCTTCAAACCGTCGGGGTCAAGGGTCACGACGGTTTTGTGATCGCCCGCGTACTACGGTAGGGTCGGAGCGCCGTGCCGACCTTGGGCTCCAGCCTGCTAGACGGCAGCCAGCTTGCATCCGACTTAATTTCAGAACATCAGTGTAATGTCTGCCCTGCCATCGGCTGCGTACCATTAGTCGTTCGTTCGTATGAAAGCAGGAATGCTTCATAAGAGAGTGGATAGTGTAGTGAACTGCCAAATGAACTGTATCTGTTACCTTTCATGAAGGCAGGACCGCTAGACAACGTCGCATCTGGAATATGAAGACCCCGTTGCGCCGCCATAAGGGCAAGATAAAATTCTTCGTTGCCGTCTTTTCTGCCAGCAGACACCAAATGAATCAATCGCTTGTCGGACAGCTTCGGTTTTAAGTAATTAAAACATAATTCTGCCTTCCGGTCACTCTCGTCGCCCAGCATGAGCAAATAATAGGTTAACCAAATATGCTGCCCAGTCAGAAATGTGCAAACCAGCAGGATGCCAATGCAAACGACCTTTAAAGAATCCGCAAGCCTGCTGGCAATTATCCAAGCACACAGGGAGATCAGAGCTATGACGAAAACGATGCTGAGCCACTGGGAGCCCAATAAATGACAACATGTGTATCCATCCCACATTGTCTGTTTAGGGCCTAACGCTGGCACTCTCCGAATTTTGATCCCGGCGCATGGCGCAAATTTGGCCCAATAGCGACGAATTTGCAACACCGCCTCGCCGACTCTTTTCCCTCCGTTAAATCGGCGGCCTTGTGCCCTTTTCTCAAATCTATTTGCAGAATCCGACCGCTGACAAACGCGAAATCACTGTTAGCGTTATTGCGAATCCAGTTGTGCAATTTGTTGCCCCGGCCCAGTCCACACCTATATGAAAGCCCTGTTTCCCGCTGTTCTCGTCTCCACCCTCCTGCTCGCCGCCCCCGCGATGCGCGCCACCGTCCTCCTGGATGATACCTTTGCCGATGGCACGCGCAACAACACCAGCCTGCCGACGGATGCCGCGTGGTTCGCCTCCAGCGGCGGCTCATTGACGGCGACGACGGGAGCGATGACCCTGTCCATGGGCAGCAGCGCTATTCTGGGGGTCTGCTATTTCACGACCAACGCCGCCAGCCAGGCGTCCCTGGGCGTGGGCGATACGCTGCTGGCCACCATCACTTTTACTTTCAATGGCGTCGCGCCCTCGAACACCTCGCAGGGTTTCCGAATCGGCCTGTTTGATTTCGGCGCGAACCGCGTCAGCGCGGATTTCAGCAGCAGCAGTTCGCAGGGCGCAAACGTGGCGGGTTACGCCCTGTTCCAGACGATGGGCGCGATCTTCAACAACGCCACGCCGATGGACCTCCGCAAACGCACCACCCTGACGGACACGTCGCTCCTGGGAACCAGCGGCGACTGGACTTCCCTGGGCACCGGCCCGGGCAATACCAACGGGTTTCCCGGCTTCACCAGCGGCGGGCAATATACCCTGCAACTGTCGCTGCAACGGACGGACGTCAATTCGCTCCAGGTGACCGCAACCTGGCTGAACCTGTCCAGTGGAGCGACGCTTTCCTCCTCGGAGACGGACACCGGCGCGACGAATTTCAATTTTGATGGCCTCGCCCTCCGTCCACAGACCGCCGCCACCTCGTCCACGAACATCGTGTTCAATGAGGTGCGGGTGGAACTTTTGCCGGCGGGAACACCGCCGTCCATCAGCACGCAACCGCTGGATCAATCCATCTTCACGGGACAGAACGCCACCTTCTCCGTCATCGCCTCCGGCAGCGCGCCGCTCAGCTACCAATGGTATTACAACAGCGACACACTGATCACGAACGCCACCGGCTCCTCCCTCACCATCACCAACGCGCAACTCTCCGACACGGGCGGCTATTCGGTCCTGGTCACCAATGCCTCCGGCTCCGTGCTCAGCTACAACGCCCAGTTGGTCGTGACCGTCCCGACACCGCCCACAATCCTGACCCAGCCGCAAAGCCTCACCGTATTGCCCGGCCAGAGCGCCGTTTTTAGCGTCGTCGCAGGCGGCAGCGAACCGTTCAACTATCAATGGTATTACAAGTATTACAACACGAATACGCTGTTGACCAATGCGACCAGTGACACGCTGACCTTGACGGATGTTCAACCCGCCGACGCGGGCACTTACTCTGTGCTCGTGAGCAACCTGGTCAGTTCCACGAACAGCGTCTTCGCCGTTCTTTCCGTGAACACCAATCCCGTGGCCCCGTCCTTCACCTCGGAACCGGCTTCGCAGATTGTTTTGACCGGTGGCACCGCCAGCTTCAACGCCGTTGCCGTCGGCACCCCCACCATCCTCTATCAGTGGAACAAAAATGGAGCCCCCATTCCGGGCGCGACTTCGACCAACCTGACTCTGACCGATGTCCAGGCCGCCGATTCCGGCAGCTATACGCTCACCGCTTCGAACAGCGTCAATGGTGTGACCAGCAGCGCGGCGGTCCTCACCGTCACCCCCGCCATCCCCGTGGTAAACAGCGAGTATAATCTGGTTGGCTTTGCCCAGGCCACCACCGGCGGCGGCGTGTTGTTGGACACGGATCCGAACTACGCCCATGTTTATACCGCCACCGACCTGGCAAACGCGCTTAACAGCAAAACCGTGAAAGTGATTGAGATCATGAACGACCTCAATCTCGGCTACAACGAAATCGAGGCCTCCGCGAAAACCAACAGCGAACCTTTCCGCGCCGCCGAAACCCCGCTGCTCCATCCGGTTCTGCTTCAGACCGGCGTCAGCCTCCTGGACATTCAAAAGAAAAACGGCCTGACAGTTTTTTCAACCAATGGCGCGACCATCCGGCACGCCAAGATGAACATCAAGAGCAGCAGCAACATCATCTTCCGCAATCTTAAGTTCGACCAGATGTGGGAATGGGACGAATCCACCAAGGGCCAGTACGACCGGAACGACTGGGATTTCTTCACGCTCGGCGACGGCGGCGTGGTGAGCAATGTCTGGGTGGACCACTGCACCTTCACGAAGGCCTACGACGGCATTCTCGACACCAAGGCCGGCTGCTCTGCCATCACCGTTTCGTGGTGCCGATACATCGGCGACGACGGCGCCACCAACACCAACAGCTGGGTCTGGCAGCAGATCAATTATCTGGAGCAAAGCCCGTCGAGCTATCCCATGTATGATTTCCTCCGCACCCGCGGCTACAGTACCACCAACATCGTCACCATCATGCAGGCGCATGACAAGACCCACCTGGCGGGCCAGAACGATCTCGACCCCGACAACGCGACCATCTCCATGACCTTCCACCACCTGTGGCTCGGCGTGTGGGACCGTTGCGTGCCGCGCCTCCGCGCCGGCAACGTGCATGATTACAATCTCTATGTGGACGACACCACGGTGCTGGCCGCCAAACGTCTCCGCGATTCCATTGCCTCCACCATGAGCGCCGCCGATCAAAACACGTTGAACAACACCTACGATTTCGATCCTCCCGTCAACGGCACCATCTCCACCGAAAACGGCGCCATTCTGGTGGAGAAGTCGGTGTATCTGGATTGCCTCTGGCCGTTGCGCAACAACCAGACCGATCCTTCGAATCCGGCTTACA
>DATMLG010000162.1:0-8795 GCA_035570675.1 Verrucomicrobiia bacterium
GTCGTGCCCCATGGGACGGTGATTTAGGCCTTGGCGTCGGCCTCAGGCAAAAAATCACCTGCGTCCGTCCCCTTGACTCATTGAATTGCCGCATTACGGTACTGCCCTGATGCAATTCTTTAACAAATTTCAACCACGGCACAACCGGATGAATTGCCGCGCAACACGCAACAGGAGAAAACGGATATGAAAATTGGAGTTCTCGGTTCAGGCATTGTGGCCCAGACGCTCGCCGGCGGTTTTCTCAAGCACGGCCACGAAACCATGGTCGGCACCCGCGACCAATCCAAGCTCGCCGACTGGGCCCGCCAAAATCCCGGGGCGCTGCTCGGCTCGTTCAGCGAGGCCGCCGCCTTCGGCCAGGTGGTTGTGCTCGCCGTCAAGGGCACCGCCGCGGCCGATGCCTGCCGCGCCGCCGGCGCCAAAAACCTCGCGGCCAGGCCCGTCATCGATGCCACCAATCCCATCGCCGACGCCCCGCCCGTCAACGGCGTCCTCAAATTCTCCAGCAATATCAATGAATCGTCCATGGAACAGCTTCAGCGGGAATTTCCCGCCGCCCATTTCGTCAAGGCCTTCAATTCGGTCGGCAGCGACCAGTTTGTGAATCCCAAATATGAAGCCGGCCGTCCCACCATGTTCATCTGTGGCAATGACGAACCGGCCAAGAAAACCGTCACCCAGATTCTGGACCAGTTCGGCTGGGAAACCGCGGACATGGGAAAAGTGGAGGCCGCCCGGGCCATCGAACCCCTCTGCATGCTCTGGTGCATCCCCGGCTTCCTCCATGACGAATGGACGCACGCCTTCAAGTTGCTCAGAAAATAAGGGCGGACGCCGTTCAAACCGAAGACGGGTCACGGAGTCAGCCGTTGGAAATCAATCCGCCGGACGTAGCCGGTGTCATTTTCCACAATGAGCAAATTGCCCTGCCGATCCATTGAGACCGAGCGCAACTGGCCAAACTTGTACCCGGGCGTGTAGAACCATTGACCGTCGCCGGAATGATCGTCGGCGAAACCGTTGACGAAAATATGGATTATGCCTGTTACGTCCACATACAGAAACTGCGCGCCATAATCCGTCGCCAGAAAATAGCCGCCAATCGGCGGCTGCCAAACTCCGCGAACGCCGTACAGACTGTTGGTGGCCGCGAGCGTGCCATCCACCACCAGGCTGGTGCCGCCGTTGCCAAACAGTAGCGTCCGGGTGCCGTCGTTCGTGTTCACCAGCCAGACGGTGTTGTCGCCCCGGTCGGTGGCGACAATGTTGGTTCCGCTGATGATGATGTTGCCCAGATCGTTGAACGCGCTGTTCAGGTTCACGCTGCCGCCACCGGGAGTCCACCGCCGCAAATGGGAGCCGGAGCAGTAATAAATGAGCGACTCATCGTCCTTCACCCACAACCCGCGCCCTCCGCTGATGCCCTTGCTGTCCGTGAACAGGGTGGTCATCATGCCGTTGGTGTCCAGCCGGCGCACCTTGCCGTTGCCGGTGTCCAGCACGTAAACGGTGCCGTCACCCCGCACCCATAAACCATTCGGCAAATTCATCCCAACGGTGATGGCCGGGGCGGAACTGTCCGGGCCATTGCTCATGGCATGCGTGCCCGCGACGGTATGGATGCGGCCGTCGGGCGTGACCTTCAGCACCGAATCACTGTCCTTGTCCACAATGAACACATTGCTGAAATTGTCCTCCATCGCAAAGTGCGGGCGCGATAGCGCGGCGTTGGTGGCGTAACCGCCTTCAAAACCGGGCTGCCAGTAGTTCGTTCCATCCTGTCCGGGCTGGCTGTAGCCCGCGTCACCATTGCCGGCGATGGTGTGCAAGAGACCGTAAGATTGCACCAGATTCGTATAAGCCTGAGGCGTGTTGGTGGAAATTTGCACGGCCCGCAATCGCAGGAAGCCATTGCCAAACGCGGGCGTAAAACCACCCGCCCCGCTCGAATTCGTGGTGAAATAGTTTTGCAGCGGAACCCAGGCCGTCTGGCCATTGGCGCCGTTGAGTTGTGGGGCGGCTTCCACCGTGCAAACTCCGCTGGTAAAGGCGTTGGTCCAGGATATCTGGCCGTTGAAATTGAACGAAGTGATCTGAAAACTATTTCCCCCGGCTCGCGCGAGCAACGGGCTGAAAACTAAAAGCCAAAAAAGCCTTTTTACAACTTGCATGAAGGGCCGAATATACCCGCCTTTTTATCGGCGACAAGAAAAAGGCCGCTCCGTCGGGAACATTACGGGCACGGCGCAGAAGCTCAAGGCAGCAGCAATCGAAGTTTGCTCACACCGCCTTCGCGCGGGACTTGAGCGCAAATGTCAGCGCGACACCCAGGAGCAGCAGCACCCCCGCTGTCACGAACGATGAATCGTAACTTTTGCTCGCCGCAAAAAGTGTCGCTTGCAGACGGCTCAGCACAAACCCGCCCACGCCCCAGGCCGTGAACAGGATGCCGTAATTCATCCCAAAAGATTTCAAGCCCCACAAATCCTTCGTGTAGGACGGGAACAGCGACAGGTTCGCGCCGTAATTAAAACCTATCATCGTTGCCAGCAGCACAATCACAAACTTCTGCCCGGTCTCCGAGCGCGTCACTGGAATCGCCACGAACATCAGGCAGGCCTGCGCCAGCAGCACGAGCATCAGCGTCCAGCGCCGCCCAATCTTGTCGGACAGCAGCCCCGCGCAAACCCGTCCACCGGCGTTGCCGATGGCCATGACCGCGACGGCCACGAACGCCGCCGAGCCCATCGTCTTCTTCGCCATGCCGCTCACGCTGCTGATGACCATCAGCCCCGCGCCCGAGCCGATGAAATAAATCACCCACAACAACCAGAACATCGGCGTCCGCAATATCTCTGAAGGCGTCATCCCCGCAGCCGCGGGTTTGGCGACGGCGCCCGGCGCGGATGCCGCCACATAACCGGCCGGCGGGTTCACCAGCAACTGGCTCAGGCCGCAGATGGCCACCGTGAACGCAATCCCGTAAATGCGCATCGACGTCAGCAAGCCGTAGTTATTCAGGAGATGTTCCGAGGTGGGCGCCAGATAAACAGGCGCCAGTCCGAATCCCGCCACCACCAGGCCCGCGATCAGGCCGGTCTTCGCCGGTGGAAACCATTTGAGCGCCGGCGGCGTCGCCGAGGAATATCCGAACCCCAACCCCAGCCCCACCAGCACGCCAAAACCTATTACCCACGTCACGTAGCTGTCTGTCGTTGAAATCAACACCAGGCCCGCGCCCACCAGCAGCCCGCCCAGCGACGCCGTCAGCCGCGGCCCGAATTTGTCCTGGCAGCGGCCCGCCACAATCATTGAGAATGCGAACACCAGGCAGCACAGCGCATAAGGATCGTTCAATTGCTCCGTCTGCCAGCCAAAATCCTTCCCGATGGCCGCCTTGAACATGCTCCAGGTGTAGAGCACGCCCAGGGCTAGATTGATGCCCGTTCCCGCAAACGTGACATACCAGCCCCGGTTGCTGGTGGAAACCGGGGCGACGGGTACGGCGGTGGCCGGAGTGGCGGAAGGGTTGGTCATGGGCCGCAGTTTGCCAAAGTCCGTTAATACCGCAATCTGAAATTACGGGACGAATCCAAGCGCTTCAGGGCGCTGTAAGTCCAGTGCCCTGGACATTGGTTTGCGTGACCAGCGAGCCCGCGTAGCCGGTCACAGTAATATCACGCAATTCGGCGCCGGCGATGTTTGCCAACGCGATCCCTTTCGTACAGTCGCCGCTAATATTTGCGAGGGAGAATCCGTTGATGGGTTTCACGGGAGAAATGGACGAAGCCTCGACCAGCGTTCCGCAATGCACCTTGACGCCGGTAAAGCTGAAGTTTTTCGCGGACGGAATGCCTTCATCGCCCGGCACGGGCTCGGGATCCTGGATGCCGCTGTTGAGCAGGTTGACGCGCAGAAAACCGCCGGGCGCGGTGGCGGCGTCCAGGTCGCTCCCGGAAATGTCCTCAATGAACGCGCCGCGTCCGGGCCGGCTCTTGATGTAAATGGCGTAGCTCTTGGCGTGGGTAAAGGTGCAATGGTCAATGCGCACGCCGCGGATGCCGCCCGAGGTTTCACTGCCAATGCCAATGCACGCGAAGTTGCTGTCGGCCATCGTGCAATGCGAAATGAGAACATCCTCCGTCGGCCGCGCGGCGCGATAACCTTCCATGCCGCGACCGGATTTGATGGCCACGCAATCGTCGCCCGTCGAAATGTCGCACGCTTCAATTTTCACGTGCCGGCACGAATCCACGTCAATGCCGTCCCCGTTGCCGCCGGTGCTGCGGATGGTCAAGTTGGAGGCAATTATGGTCTCGCAATATGTCGGATGAATGGACCACATGCTGCGGTGCTGCGTGGAAAAATCCTGCAGCCGGATGTCGCGGCAGTTGATGGGCTCGATGATGACCGGACGCCGCGGCATCTGGCGTCCGCCCAGCGCGGGATTGCCGTCGATTTCTCCGGGGCCGATGATGGCGATGTGGTTTGCATTCGTGGCAAAGACGAGCGCGCGATGGCCGTCCACCCATTTGCCCTCCCAGCGGATTTTTATCACCGGGTAATCGTCCAAGTCCGGGCTGCCGAGCAGCCGCGCGCCTTTTTCAAGGCGAAGGGTGGTGCGGGATTTAAGTTCTATGCTGCCGACCAGATAATCGCCGGCGGGCACAAAAACTTCCCCACCGCTTCCAGCGCAGGCATCAAGGGCTTTTTGGAACGCCGCAGTGTCCTTCGTCTTGCCGTCGCCAACCGCGCCAGACTCGCGGACATTGAGCGGCGCGTGATGAACTGAAACACAACCGGTCACACCGAGCAGCAGGCAGGCAACAATTGTTGACGAGAGGGATTTCATTTGGCGGGCGGAGTGGGTTCCGGCGGAAAATGGTCGAAGGTGCGGTCCACCTTCATGCCGCGCAGATATTTGTCGGCGAAATCCAGCGCGGCGGTCCAGTCTCCGGGCGTCAGCATGTGGCGATGCGGTTCGTAATTGACTCCCACCCGATCCGCCGGCGCGCCCAGCAGCTCATAAACGGGTTGCGCGGCGAGGACGGATTGCTTCACGGCATTCGGAACGCAGTTTTGGTCGTCCGTGCCTTCCACGGAAATCCAGGGACGCGGCGCCGTCAGCGCGATGTACCAGTGCGCGTCAAACGGCAGTTTGTACATCTGGCCCGTAAACTCCTTGAGCCGCGGCGCAAAATAATATGGGAACTTGCGCGTCATGTCCTCGATGCCTTCCTTGCCGCCGCGGCCCGGGCCGCAGAAGCGGTACGCGCCCGTGCCCGCGCCGCTGTAACCGGCCGGCGCGCCCATTGAAATACGCTCGTCAAAGGCCGTCGCGACCATCACCAGTTTGCCCAGCCGCGAATGGCCCAGCGCGATGATTTTGCTTTTGTCGGCAAACGGCTGCGTCTCGACATAATCCACACAGCGCGACAATCCCCACGCCCAGCCGAGCAGCACGCCCCAGTCATATTCCGGATACGCCGGATAGAAGGACGAGCTGCGGAAGTTCGTGTTGTCCTCGCCGCATTCAGTGTAGCGGTAGGTGACCACGGCATAACCGCGCCGGAGGCAATTATCGAAATTACTGGCGGCGGCTTCGGGAGTCACCGGGCCGCCAAAGAAAAGTCCGCGCGCGGTGCGCGTGAGAGCGTTTGTGCCGTTCGTATTGGTCGTTGTATTGTAGGCAACGGCAGGCGTGGAGGCGACGGCGGGAGGATTCCTCGAGAGCAGGCCGGGTGTGCTGAAGAACGATGGATTGATAATGGTCGGGAACGGGCCTTCGCCAGCCGGGGTCAGGATGGCGATGTCAAATCCCAGTTTTTGGTCCGGACCAAACTCGAGATGCACGAGGTGGAAATTAACCGTGCCATCCAGCAGTGGGAGGGATTGGAGATCTATACCGGTCACGTTGCCTGGCGGGGGCGGCGCGTGGCCGAGTTCGTAGAATTCCAGGATCCGCTTCATCTCCTCGCGGCGCTGACGCCATTGTTCGACCGTCGTCACCTTTTGGCCGTCAAGCATCGTCAAGGCATCGGGCATCTCCTTGAGCTCGGGCAAGTCTTTCACCTCCGGAAAAGTTTGCGAGGAGGCATTGATGGACTGGGCGCGGGCCGAAGCAGCCAGGAGCGCAAAGGAGGCGAAAAAAGCCAGGACAAATAGCCGGGTTGGCCGTGGAATTTTCATGGGCTGCTGAGATAATGTCTCAGATTTATGGAAAAAGCAACGCCAACCCGCTCACTGGACGCCATGAGGCGTGGCCCCTTGAAGGGCGGCGTCGCGGAACGGACGGCCCGATTCGTAATAATTCAGTTGGTCCTGCACCGCCGCGGCCAGTCGCGCATTGGATTTCGCCGTTGCCAGATTCAATGAGCGTTGCGCCGTGGCAACCGCCTCCGGGAACCGCCCCGCTTCCGCATATGCGCCCGCGAGCACACTGACCAGCACCGGGTCGCCGCCACCGGACAGCTTGTCCACTTCTTCCGCCAACTGAACCGCCTTTGGGCCGTTCCGCACCGATGCATCAGGACTCGCCGCCAATACCCACGCAATGCCCGCCAAAGTATTCTGGACCTGCCGGGAACCGGGCCTCAACTCCAGCGCCTTTAATATGTGTGCGGCCGATTCATCCAGCCGGCCCTCGTGAAAGAGGGCAACGCCGAGATTGTTTTGCACATCGTAGCTGTCGGGCCGGATCGCGAGCGAGTTTTCAAACGCGGCAACCGCCCCGTCCAGCCGTCCTTTTTGCAACAGCGCCGTGCCCAAGTCGGCCGAATAATTTGGGTCGCCCGGCTGGAGTTCCACCGCCGCTTGAAACTCGGCGATGGCATCATCCACCCGCCCCTGCTGCAACAGGGCGCTGCCCAAATTGCAGCGCGCGTCGACGAAGTCAGGGCGGATGGTCACGGCCTGCCGGAAGTTTGCCGCCGCCTCGGCGGTCTGCCGGTGCTGGTACTCGAAACTTCCAAGATTGTTGTGGGCAACAAAATTGTCCGTGGTGCAGGCAAGTGTATGCTTCCATAACGACGCGCTGTCCTGCCAATAAGTTGCCTGGATGAACGCCGCCACGCCCAACGCACCAATGACCGCACACGCGACGCCACCCAGCACCAGCCGTCGATGAGGCCAGCTCGTACCCACGCCGCCCGCCAGCCATGTCAACGCCATATACAAACCGATTTGTGGCAGATAAGTGTAACGATCCGCGTGCGCTTGCGCCCCGATCTGGAGCAATCCCATCACCGGCACAAGCATGCCCAGATACCACAACCAGCCGGTGAGCAGCCAGGGTTGCGTTCGCCGCCAATGCCATGCCGCCAGTGTAATGGCCGCCAATACCAGCGCCGCCGCTCCCACTTCCATCCCCGGCAATCCATGGGACGGATAAGGATAAAATACCGCGAGTCCCGCGGGAAAAAACATTTGCCGGATGTAGACGACGACGGAAACCACCGCGTTGGCGAGGCGCAGACCAAAGGGATATTCCTCGAACGATTTAATTGCCCGGCCCTGCATGACCACCGCCATCACGCACGAACCAATCATCAACGCCAGCAGCGGCAGCTTTTCGAGAACTGCCCGGCTCCGCAGCACCGCCGCGCGCTTTTCCTTCGCGGGCAAATCATCAAATCGCCCGAGCGGCCAGTAATCCAGCAGTAACAGTACAAATGGCAGCGTCACCAACATTGATTTTGACATCAATCCGCATGCGAAAAAAATCATCACCAGCAGATAGCGCCAGACCTTGGGCGGCCCTTTCGCATAGTACGCATAGGCCAAAAGCGTCAGCATAAAAAAGAACCCGCTCAACGTGTCCTTGCGTTCGCTCACCCATGCGACTGATTCCACGTGCAGCGGATGCACGGCGAACACCGCCGCGACAAAGGCGCTGCGCCACAACGCGCCGGTCATTTTTCGCAACGCGAGAAATAACAGTATCACCGAGGCCGCGTGCAGCAGGACATTGGTCAGGTGATGGCCGCCCGGCTGCAAGCCGTGAAGCTGGCAGTCGAGCATGTGCGAAATCGTGGTCAGCGGGTCCCAGTTAGCGAGGCTGCCATGGGCGAACGCCTGCACAATCCCTGCGTGAGTCAGGCCGTTTGTAATGGTCGAGTTTTCGTAAACATACCGGTTGTCGTCATAGTTGACGAACTCATGCCGCAGCGTCTGCCCAAAGACCGCGAAAGTTATTGCCGCCAGAAAAACGCAAATACCCCAAACCATCCATTGATCGCCCGAACCCATCTGCGTCTGCGCGGAAGGTGCGCCGTCCGGCCGGGCTGGTTTTCGGGGAGATTGGAATTCTTTCGTCATCTGCTTTTTGGTCGCCGGGATGAAACGCGTATAAACGCGCGTGGCGGCATCTTCAACCGTTCCGCGGGCCAGTTCAAGAACGGAGACACGTCATGGCGCTCCGCCCGCCCGTTTCACACATTTACAATCACCGCGCCGGCTGTTAAAACCAACGCGTGCTGAATGATTCCGCGATCTGGAAATCCCTGACCTCGGCCCGGCGGTTGACGTTGATCGGCGGCCCGTGCGCCATCGAAAGCGAGGCGCTCTGTCTGCAAGTCGCCGCCTCCCTGAAAAAAACCTGCGCCAAACTCGGCGTCAATTTCATCTTCAAGGCCAGCTTCGACAAGGCCAACCGCACCTCCGGCCAGTCCTTTCGCGGCCCCGGAATGGAAGCCGGCCTGGAAATCCTCGGCCGCGTGCGCGCCAAGCTCGGCGTTCCCGTCCTCACGGACATCCATACCGCGGCGCAGGCCGCCATCGCCGGCGAATTCGTG
>DATMLG010000163.1:0-4304 GCA_035570675.1 Verrucomicrobiia bacterium
AAACAATTCAACACCACCAACAGAATCAGATATGACGGCCTCATGCCGTCCGCGCCGTCCCCTGATAAACCTCAAGGTACCGGCCGACCGCCCGCTCCCAGGAAAAATCCATCTTCATGCCGTTGATCCGGTATTCACGCAGCAATTTCGGCTCGTCATACAATGCCAGCGCCTTGCGCATGCCCTTTGCCAGCGCCCGCGCCGAGTATTCCTTGAACTTGATTCCGTCCGCGTGTTTCCGGTCCTCGGTGATGTCCACCACCGTGTCGTCCAGCCCGCCGGTGATGCGCACAATCGGCACCGTTCCATAACGCAGGCTGTACATCTGGTTCAACCCGCACGGCTCGAACCGCGACGGCATCAGAAAGAAATCGCTTCCGGCCTCGATGCGATGCGACAGCCCCTGGTTGAATCCGATCCGCACCGCAACCTTGCCCGGATAACGCTTCACCAGCCGCCGGTACGCCTCCTCGTAACCGTCCCAGCCGCTGCCCAGCAGCACGAATTGCATCCGCGTACTCAACATTTCCTCCAGCGCGCCGAGCTGGATGTCCACGCCCTTCTGGTCCGCCAGCCGTGTGATGTTGCTGAACATCGGGATGGTTTCGTCCACCGGCAGTTCCAATTCCTGTTGCAGGTCCGTCTTATTCTCCGTCTTGCCCTTGAGGTTGCGCGGCGAATACGCGTGCTTGATCAGCGGGTTCGCGGTTGTGTTCCATTCCTCGTAATCCACGCCGTTCAAAATTCCGAACAACGCCCCCTGCCGGCGACGCAGCATGTCGTCCAGCCCGCAGCCCTGTTCCGGCGTGGTAATTTCCCGAGCGTAACGCGGGCTGACCGTCGTCACCGTGTCCGCGTAAACAATGCCGGCTTTCAAGAAATTGAAATTGCCGTAAAACTCCGCGCCGTGCAGGTTGAAATAATCCTGCGGCAGGTTTGTGAGCGCGTATTTCGCCGCCGGAAAAATGCCCTGGTACGCAAGGTTGTGGATGGTCAGGCACGTCCGCGGCATGTTCGCCCAGCCTTCCCATAACTTTTGTTGCAGCATCAGCAACGGCACCAGCGCCGTCTGCCAGTCGTTCACATGCACCGCCTGCGGCTGCCACGGCAGATGGCGCGCCAGATGCGCGACCGCCTTGGATAGAAAGATGAACCGCTCCGCGTTGTCCGCGTAATCCAGCCCGTTCTCCGCATATACGCCGGCGCGATCGAAATATCCCGGCTGCTCGACAAAATAAACCGTCAGGCCCGGCGCGGGTTCCAACGTCCAGATCTGGCCCTGCACCCAATTCGTGCCGAGCGGCAGGTTCAGGTACCAGTCAAATTTACGCATCTCCGGGAACCGCTCGCGAACGCCCCGGTACAACGGCGTCACCACGCCGACCGTGTGACCCGCGCGCGCCAGCGCCTTCGCCAGCGACCCCGACATGTCGGCCAACCCTCCCGTCTTCGAGTACGGATGCACTTCGCTGCTGGCGAGCAATATTTTCATGCGGAGGCGCCGGCCGTCTCAGTCATAATCTCAATCATACTTTAAATATTCGGAAATTGGAACGTGTGCAGGAATTGCAATGACGACGAAAAAATGAACGCCGTTCACGCCTTGATCCGGTCGGTTTTGAGAAGCGCTTGCAGCGGCGCGGGAATGAGCACGCTGCCGTCGGCTTGCTGGTGCGTTTCCACCAGCGCCACAAACAGCCGCGCCAAGGCGGTGCCGCTGCCGTTCAGGATATGCGGAAACTTGTTCTCGCCCGTGTCCGTCTTGAAGCGCAGGTTCATCCGGCGCGCCTGAAAATCCTCGCAGTTCGAGCAGCTCGACACCTCCAGATATTGCCCCTGCCCCGGCGCCCACACTTCGATGTCATAAGTCTTCGCGCTCGCGAAACCCATGTCCCCGGTGCACAACTGCACTACGCGATAATGCAGTCCCAGCAATTGCAGCACCCGCTCCGCGTTCGCCACGAGCTTCTCCAGTTCGTCATAGCCGGTTTCCGGCTTCACGATTTTTATCAGCTCCACCTTGTCGAACTGATGCACCCGGATCATTCCGCGCGTGCCCACGCCCGCCGCGCCGGCCTCGGCCCGGAAACACGGGCTGTACGCGCAGTAATAAATTGGCAATTGTTTCTCCGCCAAAATCTCCTCGCGATGAATGTTCGCGACCGGCGCCTCCGCCGTCGGCAGCAGATAAAGTTTTCCCAGCGTCGCGTTGTCCTCGCCCTCCCGCGCCGTGTAGGCCTGGTCAATGAACTTCGGAAACTGCCCCACGCCGGTCATGCAATCCTTGCTCACCAGGTACGGCGGCGAAACCTCGGTGTAGCCGTGCTCCGCAGTGTGCAAATCCAGCAGAAATTGAATCAATGCCCGCTCCAGCTTCGCGCCCCAGTTCGTGTAAAGCAGGAAACCGCTCCCGGAAAGTTTCGCGCCGCGCGCAAAATCCACCAGCTTCAGGCTCTCGCACAATTCTACGTGCGACTTCGGCTTGAACCCGAACGCCGCCTGCTCGCCCCAGGTGCGCACCAGCGGATTGTCCTCGGCGGTCTTGCCAATCGCCACGGATTCATGCGGCAGATTGGGCAGCCGCAGTAACACTTCATCGCGCTGCGCTTCCACCGACGCCGCTTCCTTGTCGAGCGCGGTAATTTTGTCGCCCAACTCCCGCGTCTCCGCCTTCTTGGCCTCGGCCTCCGTGGTTTTTTTCTGGCCCATCAACGCACCGATTTCCTTGGACACCCGGTTGCGTTGCGCCTTCAGACCCTCCACTTCCGCCAGCAGCTTGCGCCGATGCTCATCGAGCTTCAATAATTCATCGATCCGCGCCTCGTCGCCCGCGCCGCGCGTGGCCAGGCGCTGGCGGACTTTGTCCGTGCTTTCGCGAACCAATTTGATGTCCAGCATCGCCGCATTATAAGAACCCGCCTTTTCAGAGCAAGCGGCGATTGGGTTGGATACGCGTATGTCGGGCTCCCTCGACAACCGGACCTCGCAACAATGAACTCGAAATCAATCACTTGCGCCTGAAATAACCGATGCCAGACGGCATAACCAACACTTGCCAACTGATTTCGGGTCGGGGAAACTTGTTCCAGCATGGACAACTCGGACCGGCAGCCCCAGTCAGACGAAAACAAGCTTCGCCAGCGGCTGGAGGAATGTCTCCGCCATGCGCGCGAACTCGATGAGGCCACGCGGGCGCCGACCAATCTGCCGCGCGTTGATGAAGCCGCCATGGTGCCGGTGGCCTTGCATGAATCGCTGCTTCCCGGTTCCGTCCTCACCACGCTTTTTCGCAATCCTAAAACCAGCCGCACGGTCGCCTTCAAGCGCGAGGAACTGTCCGACCTGGACGACATGACGAGCGATTATCTGCTGAACTATTACCAGTCGCAATCACTCTTCACCGCGGATGACGCCGCGCGGTTGCGGACGCGCCTCGATGCTTCCACGCGCCGCCTGCATCAATTGCTCCGTCACAGCGACTGGCGCGCGGAAGCTTTCGGTTACGACGCCGCGCATGAAGAGACATTATTGCGCGCCCTGCTGCAAATGCGGCTGCTGGTCGAGTGTATTGAAATTCTCACGCCGCCGTTGCTGACGGTCAAACACATCGGCGAGCAGGAGTTTGATTTCATTGACTGCCTGCACGATTTGAACCGTCTCCTGATTTTCTCGTTATGGGCCCGGCTGGCGGCAGATGCCCCGGAGTTGCTGGCCTATGGCTCGCTTTCCCTTTGCGTTGCGGGGATGACCGCAAAACCGGACGAGGGAAAGGCGATGCTGGAATCCGGCTTCGCGGCTTCCAAGGGCGATGTCACCGCGTTTCGGGGCTGGATCGCAAAGGGCAGCGGACGCAAGGCCATGGACCAGGTCCGGAACATTTTGCGCCAGGCGGACAAGCAGGGCATCGATGAAATTCTCGCGCTGCTGACGCGCATCGCGCTCGATCTCGGCTTGCAGCCGGTCACCGTTGAATTCGCGCGGCAAACGCTGCAAACCGTCGCCGCGACGCTGTCCAACCTGGACGGCATGACCTCCGAGGCGGAACGCCGCCGCGTGACGGTGCTGTCCGCGCAATTCACCGAGGTCTCCAGAAATTATGCCCTGGATTATGCCGCCCGCGCCTCGGATCCGGGCGTCAGCGAGGAAGACCTCGCCAGCATCCTGAAGGAACTTGATGCGATGGTCGGGCTGGAGCCGGTGAAATCTGAAGTGCATCGCGCCGCCAATTTCGCGCGGATGCAGGTGATGCGCCGACAACAGGGATTGCCCACGGTGCAAGCCAGCCTGCACAGCGTTTTCTTTGG
>DATMLG010000164.1:0-18957 GCA_035570675.1 Verrucomicrobiia bacterium
CACTTTGGGCCTGGGCCTGACATCTATTCCGCGTTTCCCCGCGTTCCGAATTTCCACAGGTCCCACTACGCGGCAATATCCGGCAATACCCGGCAATACGCGGACGATGGGCAGTTTTCTTGCCGCGTATTGCCGCTTAAGCGTCCGCGTATTGCCGCGTATTCAATTTTCTTGCCGCGTATGTTCACCTCACGTCACCCGTAGCAGCGGTCTGCGACCGACGCCCGGCCTTCGCCCACTTTGGACATTGGCCTTGGCGTTGGTTTTTCAGACCCCGAGCCTGACGCCTCGCGCCCACGCCTCTTTTAGATTGTCAAAGAACCTGCCCACGCCGCTATGAAGACAGCGCGCCAGCCCGTGCGCGTACAAAAACGCACGTGGCCCAACTATTTCGGGACATCCTCCTGCCCAACGTCACCAACGCGAAGACCATAGCACAAACTTTGAACCTGTCAAATCGCCGTCCGGACGCGGGAGCCGCGCGCCTAGGCTTCGAGAGATTTCTATTCGGCGCTAATTTGTTTCTGAACGCTGGCAATCATCTCGTCGGCGCGAAACAGAAATCGCTTGAGCAACGCGGAGGTATTCGACTTGTTGTAGCCCATCACTAGGTCGATGGTCGGAGCCTCGCCCCGTAAAGGACGGGCGACAAGCTTGGTGGTCAAACTATTTTTCACATAGAAAGGACACAGTGCCACACCTCCGGTGGATGCCACCAGCGACATCACAGCGGCCAGGTTCTCGCCCTCGTAAGCGGCCTTAAGCGTGATTCGGACCTTTTTCGCATAATCGTCGATCACGGCCCTCAACGCCGGCGCGACCGGAGCGGGGCCGATGAAAATCTCGCGGGCAAGCTCCTGCGGCCGGATCACCTGGTTCGCCGCCAAACGATGACCGGTCGGGAGCACGAGTATCAGCGGCTCCTTGATCAAGAATTTGTACGCGAGGCCCGTGGTCTGCATCTCGCGGCGCATAAATGCCACGTCCACTTTGCCTCGCATCAGTGCAACAGCAAGCTCCGGTGAAGTCAGGCTTAAAAATGTGGTTTCGACGCCGGGTGCTTCCTCGCGCAGGATGCGCAGCGTTTCGGGCAGGCATGTGGCCTCTTGTCCGATGAGGAAGCCAACGACAAACACTGGTTTGTCGGGCTGCTCGACGCGGCGCGCTGCTTCACTCGCCGTTTCGACTTGCAGCAATACCGTGCGCGCATGATCGAGGAATACTCGGCCCGCCGGGGTCAACGTGATGCCACGCGGTCGGCGTTCCAAAAGTTTCACGCCGACTTCCAATTCGAGATCACGAATCTGCCGGCTCAACGAGGGCTGCGCCGTGTGCAACCGCCTTTCGGCGGCATTGCTCAGGCTGCCCTCTTCGGCCACCGCAATGAAATAACGCAAATGACGAAGTTCCATATCAATCGAGCCATACTTTCAAAGCATGGCGTGAGCATACGAAGTATTGGTTTTAAGGCAAACTGTAAAGCAATCTGTCCTTGTAAGTATGAATCGACTTATGAACGAATCATCTAAAAGAAAGGAGCCTGATATGCGGATGTTCGGCTCGTCCCTGGCGGATGTTTTCAGCACGCCTGTCTACGATTGCAGATCGGTTGGGGCGAACCAAAAGCCGGAGTTCGCCGTGACGCGGCTTCGCTCCGGTCCAAGAGAAATGGAGAAGGCTCCTGTTTATCCCGCGGATCAGGCAATCTTGATTTGCGTTGCCTTGACCCCTGCGGCACTTGGTCAGTGGAAAGCGCTTTATAACGGCAGAAGCGTTGGGATTACGCGCGCAATACCGTTTGCCACCACGTTTATCGATCTGAATTGCCGGATGGAAATGTGGGTCCGCGGGCCGTTCGATTACTTGCATTATTACCTCGCGCGCGAGCTCCTTGAGCGAATCGCGGCCGACAACGCCGTGGCGTTCTCGTTCCAACTTCGGGAAGTGTTTTTTGTCGAAGATTTGGTTGTTGCGGAAGTAACAAAAAGCATTCTCTCCCCTGTTAAACAAGGGGAGCCACTTGACAGGCTGGCGCTCGACCAGATTGCCACGGTGCTTGGCGCCCACACCTTGCAGGCACATTGCGGCGCGCTGAAGGTCGCAGTCCCGCGTGGAAACGGTTTGGAACCGTGGCAAAAGCTCCGAACCGGGGAGATGCTGCGCGCGCATCTTGAGGGAAATATAACCATCGGTGAACTTGCCACTGCGTGCTCTCTTTCGGCAAGTCATTTCGGGCGATGCTTCCGACGGAGTTTCGGCACCTCCGTCCATCAGCGGTTAATCCAACTTCGGATTGAGCATGCAAAAGATCTGCTTTCGCACACCAAAAAAACGTTGATAGAGATTGCATTGCTGTCCGGCTTTTACGACCAGGCTGCCTTCAGCCGGACCTTCAGCCGCATTGAGCACATGACTCCGTCAAGGTGGCGCAGCCTGAACAGCGACCGGACAGGAATCTGCTGACCTCGCGTGCTTGCGATCGATTTTTGGTCACAATTTACAAAATTGGCGTGATTTTCCAAGACGCCTTTCAGGCTCCTGGAATATTTTCAACGCGTGATGTAACAAATCGAAATAAACAAACAAACTGAAAAGGAGAATTATTATGACAAAACATATTAAGAACGTGGTCCTGGTGCACGGAGCTTTTGCGGATGGCTCCGGCTGGAAGAGGGTCGCTGACATTCTCAAGAATGATGGCTACACAGTGTCGGTGGCGCAACCCCCTGAGACCTCCTACGCCGATGACCAAAAGTATACGAAGGCCGCAATCGACGCCATGGGCGGCCCGGTGGTTTTGGTCGGCCACAGCTACGGCGGGTCCATCATCACTGAGGCCGGCAATCATCCAAACGTTAAGGCGCTTGTCTACATTGCCGCCTTTGCTCTCGATGAAGGCGAGAGCTGTGCGTCGATCGAACAGGCCGTGCCGCAAGCCTCCAAGGCATTCACACTAGACAGCAACGGGCTTTGGTGGATTGACCAGGCGCATTTCGTCGCCGACTTCGCGGCGGACATTCCACGGGATGAGGCGGAGTTCATGGCCATAGCGCAGGTGCCGATTTCCACTGATGCGTTCACCCACAAGGTCTCTAATCCTGCCTGGAAGACCAAGCCCACCTGGTACATGGTGGCCACCGAAGACCGATCGATCAATCCGAACCAGGAGCGCATGATGGCAAAGCGCGCCAAGGCCAAGACGGTCGAAGTGAAGGCGAGCCATGTGGCCTACATGTCTCACCCGAAGGAAACAGCCAAGCTTATCGAAGAGGCTGCCACCTCCGCGCCCGTCAACCAGTAAGTTCCTTCCGCAGGATTGGGACAACCTGGGTGCCGAGAATTTCGATGGAGCGCATGAGCTTCCGGTGCGTCAGTGTGGAGACGCTCATCTGGAAGGTGAGGCGGGAGATGCCGCCCAGAGATTCATTCACGTAAAGAATCTTTTTCGCAACCGTCTCGGCATCCCCGATCAGCAATGCGCCCTTGGGACCGCGCGTGGCATCAAACTGTCTCCGGTTAGTGGGCGGCCAGCCGCGCTCCTTGCCGATTTGCGTCATGGTCTGGGCATAGCCCGGATAAAAATCGTCTGCCGCCTGCTCCGTGGTGTCGCCGAGGAAACCGATGGAATGAAGGCCCACGGTAAGCTGGGCGGCGGGATGCCCGGCGCGGCGGCCTTCCTCGCGGTACAGGTCAATCAACGGGCGGAAACGGTGCGGCTCGCCGCCGATGATCGCAACCATCAGCGGAAGTCCCAGCGTGCCGGCGCGGACGAAGGATTCCGGGGTCCCGCCCACTCCCAGCCAGATGGGCAGGCGTTTTTGCATCGGGCGCGGATAAACCCCCTGTCCCGTAAGCGGGGCGCGATGCGTGCCGGACCAGTGAACCTGCACGTTGTCGCGAATCTTGAGCAGGAGATCCAGCTTCTCCGCAAAGAGCGTGTCGTAATTGTTGATGTCGAGACCGAAGAGCGGAAAGGCCTCGATAAAAGAACCGCGGCCTACGATAATCTCCGCCCGGCCCTGCGATAGGAGGTCAAGCGTGGCAAAGTTCTGAAAAACACGCACGGGATCCTCCGCGCCGAGCACGGTGACGGCGCTCGACAGGCGGATATGGCGGGTTCGTGACGCCGCCGCCGCCAGGATGATCGCCGGGGCGGAGTCGAGAAACTCCGGCCGGTGATGCTCACCGATTCCAAAAACGTCGAGACCAACCTGGTCGGCATGTTCAACCTCTTCAATCAGATTGCGCATGCGGGTGACCTGACTGATGGCAACACCCGTGGCAGGGTTTGGAAATAACGCCGCGAAACTGTCAACGCCGATTTGCATAGTTATTTCTTAAATCGCTCCAAATCACCTGCACGTCAACCAGACTTATTCAGCAGCCGCGTGTCATTTGGATTTTGAATACCACCCTCCTGACTTGCGTCAGAAGTGGAAATGTTCTATACAACCAAGCCAAACCCATGAAAAAATTGTTTCTACCTTTCGCGGCAGGATTGTCAGCGCTGCTGCTTCTCAGCGGGTGCGTGGTTGGCGTCGGCAGCGGCGCCAAAACCATCACCCAAAAACCTACGCTCGGCCAGCAATTAGTGGATTTGCAAAAGGCCAAGGATGTCGGTGCCATCAATGAAGATGAGTTTCAGGCGCAAAAGGCCAAGCTGCTCCAAAGTAATTAAGGCTGGCTCGAAGGTTCCAGGCGCTCCTACTTCGCCGCTGCCGCCCGTTTCGCCACAATGTTGTTCGTGGCGCGATCCGCAACCGCGCGCGTCAATTGGATTTCGTCGCCGGCCACCTTGCCGGTGTATTGAATGCGGATGGTCTGGTCCTGATTCGGAATTGTCAGCATCTCCACAAACGAAATATCATCGCCCATGACCTTCCCTTCCGTGATGTCCGTGTCCGTCTTCACGTCGTCCACCGCCCGGCTGGCCTTGCCGCTCAACTTGTCCCCGTCCACTTTGAAATCATACGTGTAATTTTGATGACCGACTCCCGAGTCAAATTCCGCCGTCCACTTGCCCGCCACCGACGCCATCTTCTCCCGCGTCGCCACAATGTTCGTCTCGCCGAAATCGCCGACCTTCCGCGTCAGTTTCATCGAATCGCCGTCGACCTTGCCCGAGTACTCGATGCGGATGTCCTGATCATTGAAGTTCAGAGTCTCCACGAAGGAAATGTCGTTCCCGGTGAGCTTGCCTTCGGTCAGAGCCGTTTCGTTGGTCGCCGTGTCCGCCATGCGGGTGGCCTTGCCGGTGAGGTTGGTTCCGTCCGACTTCAAATCATAAACGTAATTCACCGGGCCGACCATGGTCACAAAGTCCGACTTCCATCTCCCCGTCACGTCCACCGCGCGCGTCGAAATGCTCAATGCCAGCGCTGTCATCAAGATTGCAAAAGTCTTCATAGTTTTTCGTTTCGTTCGCTCCAAACTGTTTCCTTGGCCGCCACCAAGACCGGTTGCGGCTTTGCTGCGTTGAGAATCACGCGATTCTTTTGCCGGCGACCCGTTCCTGTCAACCAAAACTATTCCCGCAATGCCTCGCGCCCGGGTTTGCCGTCCCGGCTGCCCTGGCCCGGATTGGAATAGAGCGAGACCAGCCGCGCGATCAACACACCCAGAAACAGCACCCCGGTCAATGATTCCACCATTACCAGCATCCGGGCAACCTTGGACAGCGGGGTGATGTCGTTGCACCCCAGGGACGTCAGGCTGACAAAGCTGAGGTAAAGCGTCAAACCGGCCCAGGCTCTGATTCACGGCCAAATGGACGCCGGAGAAAGAGCCGGGACTGAGTTGCGAAATCATCAGATAGGCCGGCGTCCACATGATGCCAAGCATCAGGTAGGCGGAGATGCCTGCGCACATTACTTCGGAATCCACGCGGGTTGCCTTCAGAATAAACCGGACAAGTTGACCCACCACGAAGCCCGCGAAAACCATGTGCGTACCCGTGATGATCCAGCCGGGCACAATTCCGCGCCAGTATAAATCCAGCCACGGTCCGGCCAGCGCGGGAATGACCAGCAGGATTGTCAGCACCCAACTGCGGCCGCCCACGGCGAGCACGGCGGAGATTAGCAGCACCATCATCAGCACATTCTCGATGAGGTCTCCACTGTCCAGTTCAACGACGAACGGATAGGTCACCACCAGGATGATCAACGCGGCAAGAAACTGCGTCATGGAATAGCGAAACAAGCCCGCTCTCGCTTGGATCATCCCCGCCGGCGCTTTTTTTAATGTCGATTCATCCATAAGTTGACCGTTGCGAAAGGGGCTGATTAAAACCGGGCCGGACCTTGTCGTTTCCTGTCGGTTCCGCTCACACGCAATTATGAGAACGCATGAAGGCAAAAGAGAAGTTCAAAATCATCGGGAAAGCCGGGTGGGCCGCGGCTTCTTTTGTTCATTGAAAGGGTGTCAGTTTTCAGGACAGTTTTCTGGTTCACGCTGCTCGTGATGCACGGCCCGGGCAATTCTGTCAGTGGGAGCGTCGGTTTTTGAAGCCCCGTCCGTCTGCCGTTTGTCGGTGGGAGGCAAAACGAGCCCCCTCGATCTCCTTTCAAACCAAGGCTTTTGCGCTAGTGTCGCGCCCATGTTCACTTTCCCGGCACTAGAACTGCTCCTTAACAAGTGAAACATGAGTTTCGTTAAGAAAGATTCGATTGCCGCCGGTCCGGCGCCCAGCCCGGCTTTGGGTCATCCGCCCGCAGTGTGGCCGATGAATGATACTCGGCCGTTTGTCCCAAAACCCGCCGGCGCCGGGACGTTCACGGTTGAACCTTACACCGATGTCCGCAAAGCCGAATGGGACGAGTTCGTTGGCTCGGGTCGGAACGCCACTTTTCTTTTTTATCGTGATTACATGGAATATCACGGCGACCGGTTCGTCGATCATTCGCTGATGGTTTTCCAGGGCCAGACGCTCGCGGCCATTTTGCCGGCGAACTTGGCCGCTGACGGCACGCTCGTCAGTCACGAGGGATTGACTTACGGCGGGCTGGTGCTAAATCGCGAGGCCCGGTTGGCCGAGGCGATTACCTGTTTCCACGCAGTTTTGCAAGACCTGGTCCGGAGGGGAATTCTTCAACTGCGCTACAAGCGGATGCCCGGCTGTTACCATTCGCTGGCCGAGGATGATCTGGAGTATGCCCTGTTCCTCCTTGATGCCCGCCTCTATCGACGGGACTGTTCGGCGGCGCTCTCACAAGCGGACCGTCTGCCCCTCATCCGCGAGCGAAAAAGCCTGATCCGGAAGGCGGCCGACCTCGGCGTTCGCATCGTCCAGGAAACCTCCTTCCAGCCATTTTGGGAACGGGTTTTAGTGCCGCAACTGGCCGCCCGCCACGGCGCCAAACCGGTTCATTCGCTTGAGGAAATCACCCTGCTCGCCGGCCGTTTTCCCGAAAACATCAAACAATTCTCGGCGTATCTCGACGGTGAAATTATCGCCGGCGCCACCGTTTATGAGACCGCCACCGTGGCGCGCGCGCAGTACGGCGCGGTCACGGACAAGGGACGGCACAGCGGCGCGCAGGCCCTCCTGTTCGAATCGCTGATTGAGCAATACAACCAGAAACGCTTTTTTGATTTTGGCACCTCCAACGAAAAGGAAGGCCGGGCTGTGAATCACGGCCTGCTGGATTGGAAGGAGGGCTTTGGCGCGCGCGTTTACACGCAGGATTACTACGAAATTGCGACCAGGAATTATCCGAAGCTGGAGCCCATGCTCCCGGTCCGCCGTTGACTCTTCGCAAAAAATTACTGCGTTCCCTGCGCTGAAATCTTCGCCAGTTCCACCATCATCGGCTCCAGTTGCCGGTAATACTCGTCCTCGTCCATCTTCGCTTTTTGGTCGCGCAACTTTTCCACCGCCAGTTCCAATTCGTTCCGGCGTTCGCGCAGGGCAGGGGGGATTTTCTGCTCGGCCGCGCTCCGCACCAGGTAAAATTGATTCGCCCGCGTCCCGTCCAGCGGCGCGCCGTTTCGCGCCCGCTTTACCGCGCGAATGCCCCGGAACCAGTCCGCCGGCGTGCCCAGTCCGTCGCCATTGTCATCCAGCAGCGCGTGCTCCGTCGCCAGCCGCCCCTCGTCCTTGTAGAATTCCGCCACCCGTCGCGAT
Source organism: Verrucomicrobiia bacterium (assembly GCA_035570675.1). Lineage (GTDB taxonomy): Bacteria > Verrucomicrobiota > Verrucomicrobiia > Limisphaerales > Pedosphaeraceae > DATMLG01. The sequence continues at coordinate 8,126 of DATMLG010000164.1, forward strand.
GCTGCCAAAAACGCCTCCAGCAGCGAAACTTGCCCGTCCTTATCCAGGTCCGACGCCGGATCCACCATCGCTTCGGAAATGTACTGCCCAAAACGCGTGTAATTTTCTTCGCTGCCGCTGCGTGTCGCCGTGACAATCACCCGGCCCGGCGCCGACAGCTTGGGTAGAAACGGCGCGCTGCACGACGAGCAATCAATCACCGCCAGAGGTCGTTTGAACGGCTGCAACCACGACGCCAGATCATCCGCCGAAAAATCCGGCCCGCGCAAATTGAAATTCGCCACCTTCCCGTCAAATGTTCCGTGGCCCAGCAGCACCAGCCACAATTCCTCGACTGATTCCTTCGGCTCCGCCGCCAGCGCCTGTTTCAACCGCTCAAAATCCGTGGTCGCATTGGTCGGTTCAACTCCAATGACAGTGACGTCTGCGCCGCCAGTTTTCCCGGCCTGCGCCCAAAGCTCGGCCGAATGCACAAAATTTGATCCATACTCCTCCTCGCCCGCCGCGCCCACCACCACAATCAGCCTCAGCTTGTCCGCCGTTGTCTGTGCTTCCGTTCGGGCAGGCAACGCCAGGGCGAACGCGCAAAGAATTATGAATATCGTTCTCATGCCATCCCCCGCGAGCGGCGCAGGCCCCATTCCGCGACAAAACATCCCAGCGCGAACAAAAACACCACCGGCCGATGCCACAACGGCACTGTCCATGATTCCGTGATGGGCGCCTTGCGATTCGGCAATCCAGCCGTAAAGGCATCCAGCCCGCCGGCCGCGATGACCTGTCCGCCCGTCTGCCGCGCCAGTTGCTCCATGAGCGCGCGGTTCGGCTTGAGCGATTTAAATTCCTCCGCCGCCGGGTCCGCCGTCCAGCCTGCCTCGGCGCGGCCGACCTCCGCGCCGGCGGAATCTGTGGCCACCGCCGCGGCCAGATAACCGCCCGTTTCGCGCGGAACATAGGTTGCCTCATACAAACCCGGTTCGCTCGATGAGGCATCGGCAGTGATCCGGGCGGCGTTCGTTGAAGTCAGCAGGCTGCCGCCCGCGGCAGCGCTCGTGACCGATTGCACAGTAAATACCACCGTGGCATTATCCATCGGCTGAAAAAGCTTGTCCTTCACGCGCACCTGCAACAGCACCGCCTCGTTCGGGTCGCCGGGCTTCGCCTCCACCTGAAAATCCACGCGCGCCGGCACGTCCGCCACCAGCCACCGGTACAACTGCCGCCACGCCTTGTCCATGTCCTTATGCATTTCCGGGTCGTGAAAACCCCACCCCCAGAGCCCGCTCACCATCAAGGCGGCGACGCGCCCGTTGCCAAATCGTTGAATCGCCAGCGCCGGATGATCGCCGTCTTGGTCGTCGTGAACCGTGGCGATGAGGCTGGCGCCCGGCTTGAGTTCGCGCACGCGGTTCACGCCCGTTATCAAGCGCGGCATCGCCTCCTGCCGTTGCCGTTCATCGGCCTCGGTGCCGCGCAACCGCGCCCACGGCTGCACCCAGCCCTCCTTGGACAGCGTCAGTTGCTCGTTCGTCAGCGGCGGGCCGTCCGGAACATGATCAATGTAAACTGGCAGCAAATCACTGACCGGCGTCCGGTCATAATGCCCGTCATGAAACGAATCCGTCCCGCCCATCATCATGAACCCGCCGCCGCGCTCGGCGACAAATCTTTTTATCAACGCCATTTGGTCCTGTGTAAAAAATTCGGCCTCCATGTCTTGAATTACCACCGCGTTGTAACTGAACAGTTCCTCCGCTGTCTTCGGAAAACCGTCCGCCAGGTCGTTGGTGTCGTCTTCGGGCGGCAATTGGCGCTCCAGCACCGGCTGGTCGTACTGGGCGACTTCGTCCTTCGGCTGGTTGTCAAAGCCGCGAAAAAGCGGGTTGCTCGATTCGCCGGTCCGACCGCGAAAATCAAACTTCGGCTCGCGTTTCGCCACCCGGATGAGGCTGGCCAGTTGTATTTGATCGTCCTCCGCCAGCGCGCGGTTCATGAACTTGAACTCCCACTTCGGCTGTCCGGCGACATAGAGGATTCGATATGGCCCCTTGCCGCGGTTTACCACCACCACGCGGCTGTTGTTCGCCAGCGTCGCCTCTGTCGAGGTTTCCGGATGGTCGAACTGGCCCAGCTCATCCTGCGCGGAAACTCTTACGCGATAAAATGAAAGTCCCGGCTTCTCCGGCTTCAGTTGGAACCGGAACGGCAGCAAATCTCCGTCATCGTCCGCGCGCAGCGTCTGTTCCTCCACCCTCTTGCCGGTCGAATCAAATAATTGCGCCGTGATGTCGCGCCCGGAATACCCGCCCTGGGCGGCGTCGGCCTGGATGTTCACCGGCGCGTCCTCGAACGCCGTCTGGCTCACCGTGACGCGCTGGAGGGAGATGTCCTTGATCGTCTCGTCGCTGCCCATCACCACCGGATACACCGGCGGCAAACCGGTCGTGTCCAGCCGGCCATCCGGCAGGTCCGTGGCGTTGCCGTCCGTGAGCAGCAGCACTCCGCTCAACGGCTGGCCCTGGTAGCGGTCGGCGATGTTCCGCAGCGCCGTGCCGAGCGAAGTCGCGCGTCCGTCGAAGCTCAACTCGGAAAAATCCCGCGTGCTTTGCATTCGCGAATCAAAGACGTAGCGTCGCACCTGGAAATTGTCCTCCATTTTTGTTGGCCAGGTGGCCGTGTCGCCGGTCAACAGGCCGCGCATGACTTCGCCCCGGCTTTGCGTTGCGCCGCGATCCTTGATCCTCATCCCCTCGCTGTTGTCGGCCAGAATGACAAACAGGTTTGCGCCCGGACGCGCCCGCTCGCCGCTCCACAATGGTTCAAGCAACACCGCCCCCAGCGTGACCAAACCGAGCAGCTTCAGCACCGCGCAAACAACTCGCACGAGACCGGGCGCCGGGTCGCGCCGGTACGACCACGCCACCGCGCCCAGCGCCACCGCCAGATAAACCGCGACCGGCGGGAACCAGTCCCGGCCGGAAATAATCAGGGACGCCAGCATCAATTGTTTTTCCCCAATTGCTCGTAATAGCGTTTGACCTGATCTGAATATTTCGGCGGCACAGGATCGCGGTCGAGCGGCACCAGCGCGTCCTTCGACTGCCGTTTGAGCAGTTCTTCATCCACCCGCTCGCGTACTTCCGCCAGCGGCGCGGAAATCTGCGTGGTGATTACCGCCCAGTCCGGCCGCTTGCCGTCCCGCTTGTATTGCAACCGCAACGCGCGCGCTCGCTCGCGGATTTGGGCGACTTCCGTGCTGACGTCCGGCAAATCAATCATCTCCTCCACATCCCGCAACCCGTCGGTCCATTGGACATAATCATCGCTGGTCAACGGCCCGTAATATTGGCCCGTGCCGCGGTTCAATCCTCCGAGCCCATGCGCCCCGCCCCCACTGTTCAGCTCTCCTCCGCGGCCCTCGCCTGACTCGTTGTTCTGAGCATCATTGGCCGATGCAAGCTGCCCGTCCTGCGCTTGACCCTGCCCATCGCCGCTGCCGCGTCCGTCTCGACCGGCTTGTCCGTTCTGACCGCCCTCATTATCAGCCTGCTGGTTTGCCTCCTGGCCGGGTTGATTTTGTCCGCTGCCGCGCTGGCCATTGTCACCGCGTCCAGCTTGCCCTTGTTGACCGGCATTTTCTTGATTCTCTCCGCTGCCGGCTTGTTGATTCGTCTTCTGGCCGGGCTGAGACTGCTCTTGTCCGTCGCCGCGTTGGCTGTTGCGGCCCTGTCCGGCGTGGCCATTTTGCCCGGCGGCTTGATTATTCTCCGAACCGGCTGGTTGATCAGATGCTTGTGACTGCCCACCGGCAACGCGGTTTGTTCCATTGGTACCGCCATTCGCATTGTTGGCCAGTCCTTGATTTAATTGCTGGCTGAGATCCCGCAGTTCGCGCTGCGCCAGACGCAACGCCTCCGTGCCGTCGCCCAGAATGCCCGCCGCCGCCCGGTCCACGCCGTCCTTCAACTCATCAATGTTCTTCCGCGCGGGCTGCTCCGCGGATTGGGCCTGCCGCAGAAAACCGCGCCGGACGTATTCCGAGGTGGTGTCGAGCGAATTGTCGAGTTGATCCAATTCGGTCTGCCGTAATGTGTCGTAAAGCTGTCCGGACAACAACGGCTCCGCGGTCTCCGATTGCTCCGAAACCTGCCGCATCCGGTCAACCAGATTGCTGACGCCGTTCTTCTGTTGCCGAAATTGCGTCGCGAGGTCCAGGCGTTGCTGGCGTTGCTCATCGGTTTCGCCCAGTGTTTGATTGTCCGCCAGGTCATTGATCTTCTTTTCAAGGTCCTGCTCGTTCTGGGAAAGCTGGCTGGCATCATCGCGCATGCGGCGCATGTCATCGGCGAACTGACCGGAATTCATCTTGCGGACATCGTCCTGCAATTGTTGCAATTCGTTTTGCGCGCGCGTGCCCGAGGCCAGCGCCTGCGGAACGGCATTTTGGTTCAGGGATTCCGCCGCCTGCTGGACTTCGGAACGCGTCTGGTCAAGCTGCTGGCGCTGCTGCGACATCTGCGACTGGTTGTCGGCATTGTCCATCCGCTGGCGCAATTCATCCACGTCCGCCAGCATGTCCCGCTGCTCCTCCGTGAGGCGCTTGAGCTGTTCCTGGAGGTCGGCGCGTTCCTGCGGCGTCCGTGCCTCCTGCAACGCGGCCTGTATTTCCCTCAGCCGCGCGTTCAAATCCTGCTGCCGCTTGGCCAGGTCCTTGAGGCGGCTGGCCACCTGCAATTGCTCGCGCTGTTGCGGCGTGTTTTGTTGCGACGCCTGCCGCTCCGTCTCATAACGATCGGCGTTCTGTTGCAAATCCAGTTCGTCAATCTGCCGCTGCGAGCGGCCGCCGGCGCCCCGACCCTGGCCTCCCCGCGCCTGTGCCACTTGGTATTCGCGGGCCATGAGTTTCAATGCCGCTTGATAAGCCGATTGTTCAGCGGCCAACGCCGCCGGCAGCGGCGCAACCGAATTTTTGTCCGCCGCCTGGCCAAGCTGGCTGGACGCCTTGTTCATCTCCTTCTCCACCGCGTCCATCAAGCCCTGCGACCGCGGGTCATCACTCTGCTGCTTCATCCCGCGGAGCTGCTCCAACGCCTGCTGCTGGGCATCGCGCACCACGCCAATGTCGTCCTTGTATTTATCCGAGGGCTTCGCCGCCGTCTCGCGCCGCTGGATGTTCCACGTCGCGGTGACGATGTCCTTCTCCAGGTCGGTCAACTGTTCCGGGGGGTTTCCTTGTTGGCCGCCTTGCTGGCCACCCTGATTGCCACCGCCAATTGGCGTTTGCGCTTCGCGGAAGATTTCATCGAACGGCTTGATCTCCGCGAAGAAAATATCGCTGGCGTTGCTCCGCGTCTGGCCGTCCGGCCCGGTGTCATTCGCCCAGACATAATAACTGAGCAACTGGTCCGGCTGCGCGCCGAGAGATTCCAGCGGCAGCACATAATTGAACTGCCGTTTTTCGCCCGGCTTTCCATTCTGGCCGAGCTCAACCGATTTCGTCTCGCCGTCCGCCAGCGTGTAGGCGATGCCATACGAATGCAGCCCAAATTCCCCCGACACCTCGGCGGAAAAATTAATTTCTTCGAGCGAAGACACCCGTTGGTCCCCGCGCGGCGAATCGATCTTCACCTCCGCCGGACGGTTCTTCAACGCGTCCAGCACAAATTCCGGCGGCAGTTTGTTGGTCCGCCCCGCGTCATCCACCAGCACCAGTGTGTAGCGACGGCTTTCGTCGAGCCTCAATTGCGTGTGATAGATTGTGGCATTGGTGGCGTCAGCCGTCAGCGATATCGCGGGCGCATCGTTCGCCACCCATTTTGCGCTGACGACGGGCTTGTTCAAAAAGAAGGAATAAGCCAGCGAAGAACCTTCCACCGCGCTAACGCGGCGCGTGTCCTTGATGGTCTTTTCCGGCAGACTGGTGTAGGCCGGATAATCAATCGTCGCATCGGCGTGGTTGAGGCGGGGATAATCAAACACGGTGATGGTATAATCCCGCGTCCTTCCAGAAGAGTAGGCGATGTGATACTTGAGATCGCTTTGCACCTGCGGAACCCCGCCGCCGAACACCGGGTCGGCGAGGTTCTTGGTGAGCGGAATGTTTTGCTCATTGTCGTTGACTGGATTGACAACCAATTGCGCCTCGACGGGCAGCTTGCCATCAAACCGCGCCAGAACGACCAACGCGCTGCCGCGTTCGAGGCTGGCGTCGCCCGGAGTGACGCTGACGCCGTTCGACCGGTCCGCCCCGGCCCACAATTCGCTCACATGGGAAATTGTAATATGCGGACGCAACGCGACGAGGACAGCCAGCAGGAACACGAGCGCTATCCAATGCGCTCCCTGTGCGGCGTAGTTGCGGCGGGCGATGCGCTCGCCCCATTCCGACCGCCGATATTTTTCCAGCGCTTCGAGCACCACGCGCTGCTGGAGATAATTCAGTTCGGCCGTCGGCGAGAGCGGTTGCTGTTCAACGGCGGTCAGCAGGAGGGCATGCAACTCGGGATTCTCGCGTTCAATCTGCCGCGCCAACGCCTGGTAATCCAGCGTGCCCGTCCGAAACCGCCGCGCCACCATCACTCCGGAAACCAGCGTCAACGCTCCCAGCCCGAAAAAAATCAACGGCGACGTCCATCCCGCGAAGTTCCGTATGCAGATCGCCGCCAACCCCGCCAGTCCGAGCGCCGCCCAGCAGAGGGCCAGACCGCGCCACAACTGCCATCGCTGGCTGTCCCGCGCCAGCGGCTCCAGATGTGCTTTCAACAGTCGGTCGGTCATGATTGCGCCCCGGTTTGAACGGCCGTCCGGCGGGTCAGCCAGCCGGCCACGAATGTTTCCCCAAGCAATACCACCAAGGCGGTCAAAGTCAACCAGCGCCAGAGCTTCTGCCTGTCTTCCAGTTCCGCGTCATGCAGGCGACGTTTTTGCTCAACTTGGGTCGAAAGCGCCACTTCCCGCGCCTTCATCGGTACTCCCAGACGCTGCAACTCGTCCCCAGGTAACATCGCCGTCCGGCTTTCCGCGCCATCCAGGTTGACCGCGAATCGGATTGGCGGCTGCAACGTGGTGACGGAATAGATGCCCGGCCTGTCCGTGTCGGAAAACCTTGTTTCGCCGGCCGCCAATTGAACCATGGTGCCGTCCGGCTTCTTCACGCTGATTGCCGAAGTCGTCACGCCGGGCATCAGCCCCGCGAGATTGACTTCGTCGTCGATGTGGAACTGCGCCAGCGTGGTATGAATTCCACCAGACAAATCAAGAGTCGAGTAGAGTAGGGGAACGAACTTGGACGACACGGCCAACTGGCTGTCGGCGGGTTCCCATCCCGACGTCAACACCAGCAAGCGGCCGTTACCCCTGGGAATTTCCAGGACGGCGGGATCGCCGCTGTCAAATTTTGCCAGCACCCGCGCACCGGGCAGTTTGGCCGCGTCCACGCGCCGGTATTTCCAGAAATGTATCTTGGTGAAATCGTTGAACCGCGCGTCGGCAAACGGCGCGAACAGGGGATGATTGAAATCAATCATGCCAAACAGCGCATAGTTGGGAGGAGTTACTTCATCCGCGGCGAATCCATTTGTGCCCGCCAATCGGCCGATGTCATCCGCTGCCGCGGTGTTCTTCATCACGAACAAAACTGTGCCGCCGCCGGTCATGAATTTTTGCACCGCATCCATCCGGCTGTCGGACAGATGATCCGCAACCACGAGCAACCGGGCGTCGGCCAGATCCGCCGGAGGCAATTCCGCCGCGGATGTCCGGGCTTCGACTTCGACAATCTGGCGGGCCGTTGGCTGGAACGCGCGTTTCAGATAAAAGAACGGCTGGGCCGAATCGTTTTCCGGTTCGTCACCGGCAAAAATGATGTTGATGTGTTCGGCCTTCGGTTGGAGGACATAGACCGTGTTGTCGAAATCATCATCGTCGCCGGTCAACACCAGTTGCTCGCCGACGGTATCAGGCGGAAGCGTCGGCGCCGGCACGATGCGGCTTTGTCCCGGCGGCACATAGACATCCAGCGGCGCGGCGGACGGGGCGTCCGCCCAGTGCAGTTTGAATTGCTCGCGAGTGGCATTGGCGGAATTGCTGACACGAATGCGCGTAACGAGATTCGTGCCGGCATTTGCCGAATCGTCATTCGCCGCCAGCCATTGAACCCCGGCGTTGGTCGGCCGCTTGGGCTGCACCGCTTCCACCTGGACTTCAATACCGCGCGGCCATTCATAGCCCTGCAAGCCGTCCAAGCGGCTGCCTTCCTGCATGTCGCTGATAAGAATGATTTGCCTGCGGCCGATGCTCCGGCCCTCCTTGTCGGCGTCAGCGAAAGCCTCCGCGGCGGCAATGAGCGCGCTTCCAAGCTGGGTGGATGACCAGTTGGGCTTGAGGTCTGAAATTCGCGCCAGCGTCAATGTCGCGCGCTGGCCAATGTCCATCTGGTTCCATTGCTCAAAACTCACGAGTGTCCGCACCCGCCGGTCAAAGGTGAGCACCGCCACCTGGTCGCCGGGCCCGGTTTGTTTCAGCGCCGCTTCCGCCTGGCCAAGCGCCTCCGACCAAAGCCCCTCCCGCTTCATGCTCGCGCTCGTGTCCACCAGCACGACAACCTTGCGGCCGGTTTCCTCCGACAACGGGCTGGCGGTCATGGGCCTTTGAAAGAAGGGACGGGAAAATCCCAGCGCCAGCAGGCAGACGACAAGGCAACGTAGCAGCAGGAGGAGAAGATGCTCCAGGCGGCTGCGTTTGGTCACACGCGGCGGGGCGGGCTGCAGGAACATCAGTGAACTGAACGGAATCTGCTCCTTCGACGACCGGCGCACGAGATGAAAAATCACCGGCAACGCCACTGCCAGCGTTCCAATCAAAAATAATGGGGCGAGAAAGCTCATTCAGTTTTCACCTCGCGCGGCGGCGGATGCGTTTGCCGCGCTGCATCCGTTCGCGCAGAAAATCAAACAACGCAAACTCGAGCGGCTGGTCCGTCGTCAGCCGGCGATAACCGATGCCCAGCCGGCTGCAGGCGGCCTGGATGTTTTGATTATGCGCCTCCAGTTTTTGCACGTAACCTTTGCGGGCGGTGACGGGGTCGATGAATATCTGGCGGCCGGTTTCGACGTCGCGGAACATCACGGCCTTCTCAAAAGAGAGCGTAAGTTCGGCCGGGTCGAGGAGATGGAAGAGAATCACTTCATGGCCGCAGGCCGCGAGTGCCGTGAGGTCCTTTTCCAGGGCGCCGATGGGCCCGAGCAGATCGGAGATGAGCACGAGGAGTGAGCGTTTCTTGACCGTCTGGACGATACGATGCAGCGGTGCCGAGAGGTCTGTGGCATTTCCGGCGGCGGGTTGTTCCAGCCGGATCATCAGGTTGCGCAAATGACCGGGCCGATGGCGCGCGGGCAGGTAATCGCGGATGCGCTCATCAAACGTCAGCAAGCCCACGGCGTCGCCCTGCATCGAAAGAAAATAGGCGAGCGTGGCGGCAAGGGTGTTGGCATATTGCGCCTTGGTGTAGGACAGCGAGCCGTAACTCATCGAGCGGCTCTGGTCCAGCATCAGATGGCAGCGCAGGTTGGTTTCATCCTCGAATTTCTTGATGTAATAGCGGTCGCTGCGTGCATAGAGCTTCCAGTCGAGGTAGCGCGGATCGTCACCGGGGGAATATTGGCGGTACTCGGTGAACTCCACCGAGAAACCGTGATAAGGACTGCGATGCATGCCGTGCCAGAATCCCTCCACCACCACGCGCGCGCGCAACTCCAGGTTCTTGATGGACATCAGCGTTGCCGGATCAATCAATGGCCGGCTGTCTGCTGATTGTGCGGCGGGGGAGGATTCAAATGGCACGGCGACTCTGCTCATTTCTTGACGGGGGCCGCGTTCTCCTTCACCGCGTCGATCAGGCGCTCGATGACGCTCTCCACGGTCACGCCTTCGGCCTCGGCGCGGTAATTCAGCAGAATGCGATGCCGGAGGGTTGGTTGCGCCAGTGCCTGGATGTCCTCGACGGTCACATGCGAATTTCCGCGCAGCAACGCCCGGACTTTTGCGCCCAGTACGAGATATTGCCCGGCGCGCAAACCCGCGCCCCAGCTCACCCATTCATTCACAAAATCGGAAGTGCCTGGCTGATGCGGTCGCGATGCCGCCGCGAGGCGCACCGCATAACGAACCAGGTCTTCGGCAATCGGCACCTTGCGGACGACATCGTGGAAACGGAGAATGTCATCACCCGTGAAAAGCGGTGAAATGGGTTCGGGCCGACGGGCGGTGGTTTGCTTCACAACTTCCACTTCTTCATTCTCCGGCAGATACGTGATGACGACATTGAACATGAAACGATCAAGCTGCGCCTCGGGGAGCGGATATGTGCCTTCCATTTCAATGGGGTTCTGCGTCGCCAGCACAAAGAACGGTTCGGGCAATGGATGCCGGACACCGGCGGCGGTGACCTGATGTTCCTGCATGGCCTCCAGCAGCGCGGCCTGTGTCTTGGGCGGCGTGCGGTTGATTTCGTCCGCCAGGATGAGGTTGGCAAACACCGGCCCCGGCGCAAAGGCCAGGCGGCGGGCATCGCCCGTGTCCTGCAAGATTTCCGTGCCGGTGATGTCCGCGGGCATCAGGTCGGGCGTGAACTGGATGCGCTGGAACTTGAGATGGAAGATTTCGGCGAGGCTTTTGACGAGCAGCGTCTTGGCCAGGCCCGGCGCGCCGGTGATGAGGCAATGGCCGCCGGCGAACAGGGCGATGAGCAACTGCTCGATCACCTCCTGCTGGCCGACAATGACCTTGGCGAGTTCCGTTTGGATGCGCGCGCGGCCGGTAATGAGTTGTTCGAC
>DATMLG010000165.1:0-7404 GCA_035570675.1 Verrucomicrobiia bacterium
CGCACCGCCGGTTGCGCCAGCGCCAGGGCGTTCGTCCATTTGCGGGTGGATTCGACGGCGCGGAGTTTTCCCAGCCACGGCCCAAAACCCGGCGGGCAGGCCTCGCCTCCTGCGATGGGGCCCCAGACGGCCGGGATTCCCCAACTGGCGGCGCGAAATGGAATGCGAAAAGTGTGAAAGGTGGTCTGATGCGCCAGCGCGAAAGGCTGTTCGCGATGCAACAGCGCTGCGACAGCCGTTGCGCGCCGGTGCCAGATAATCTGGCGAAACCAGCGGCCCACCCCGCTGCGGTCGCCGAGCCGGTTCACCCAATCAGGCACTCCCACGCAGACCGCCTTCACGCCGGCAGTGGGCGCGGCTTTTTCAATCTCGGCGGCAAATCGGTTCCAAGTCACGAGCGTCACGTCGCAGGATTTGGCGGCCTGCTCGGCCCAGCCCCATCCCAGCCAGTGCTCGCCGCTGCCGGCAGGATTGCACGCGAAGGCAATCATCAGGACTCTGGGCCGTTTCAAGGGATCGGTCATGGTTTTCGCGCCACAAAAAACAGTCCGCGCGCCGCCAGTTCCTCCCGGGAATAGCGCGCAAACATGGGGTGAATCTGTGCCCGGTCGAGCAGGGCGAAGTCCTCCGGTTGACCCGGTTCAACCTCGAAATGCGCCACCTCGAAGCCTGCATTTTCCAGCGCCAGGCGGTAGTCCCGGGCCTTGAGCCGGTTGTACCAAACCATGGGGGACTTCACGAATTTCTCCCAAAACCACTCGGAATAGCGCAAGGAATAGAACGGAGAAACGGGGCTGTCCAGACTGTCAATCGGCTGGCGCATATGTTGTTGCGCCAGAAAATGGCCGCCGGACTTGAGCAACCGAAACACCGTGGCAAGAACCGCCTGCAAGGTGGTCATATCAAGATGATAAAGCATTTGCGTGGCAGTGATGAAATCCACCTGCCCGGCGATCCTGCCGGCGAGTTCATTGTAAGGCGCGGCGTAAACCATCCCCAACGGTTCGAGAGTTGCCGCGAGGGACTGTCCACGCGGCGGAACGGCCGGCAGGCGGGTAAACTTGAAGTCCCCGTGCAACGCCACTGCCCGGAAGATTTCCACGGTATCCACCACGGCTTCCGGTGGCATGTGGGGTGCGATGTCCACGAGAAACTGACGGGGAATCCCCAAGGCATGGAAGGTGACTGGCACGCTGGGCAGCCAGCCACTGCCCAATTCCAGATGGGTGGCGGCTCCCAGCCGGGCAGCAGGGATGTTTGCGGCGAGCCACTTCCAGTATTCCAGGGTCTGCCCGATTTTACCCAGAAGGCGGGCTTCGGTCTGGCGGGTGCTTCCAGTCAGCCGCCGTTGGGTGCCATGGTAAAGAGACTGCCCGCCCGGCACGCGCGCGATGACTTGAAAGGCCATGCATTTCACGAACCAATTCATGCGTTTATATTTCGTTTGGATTACCGGGCATGAATTTTGAGGATTTTCCGGCGCCTAGATTGAACACTTTCCCGGAAATTGCAAGGGGCCCGGGGACTGCCCGCTCGGCGCTGTTTATGAATAAAAATGACAGCGCCATTCCCGTCACGTGAAACTATGCTTCTTCCTGATACGAGCCAGGGGAGTTTCGATCGCCATGCGGATTAGCTGGCAAAAAAGAAGCGTGCAAGCGAGCACAACGAGGGCGTTGAACACCTTTGACCAGCGCGGAAAGTTGGCTCGGAAAAGAATGAAAAACATCAAATGGCTCAAGTAAACAGTATAGGAAATCTGACCCAGCCAGCGCAATGGTCTGGTGTTCAGCAGCTTTACGACAAACCATCCATCATTCAATATCGCAGCGCAGAAAAGCGGTATCAGTGACACGCTTTCAAGGGTATAGCGGAAGGTTTCCCTAAAAAAATCGTTTGGATAAAAAATCAGGGTTGCGGCCAGCACAGCCAGCGCGAGCAGGCAAAATTTTACGGATGCCAACGATTGCGCCGAAGACGGGTCGAGGGCGGGATTTCTCCAGAGTGCCAGAACACAACCCCAGAGGATGGAGTCAATGCGGGTGTCGGTGGCGGCCCAGGTTCTGGCGGAAGAAGCCGGGTGCCAGATGAGAATGATGGCGGTGCGCCAAAGCAGCACGGCGACGGCCGTGCCGGCGAGGATTGCCGCCAGCCGCCCGGGATTCATGCGTGGATAGCAGAGCGCAAACACCAGCGGGAAGATCAAATAATAATGTTCTTCCACCGCGAGAGACCAATACACGCCCAGGCCTTGCACAAAATGGGGATTGCCAACTGCAATCAGATAGTAATTGGTGAGGTGCAGGCCCTGCATGATCACACTTCGCAAGTTTATCGGCCCCGGCAGGATCCCGAACAGGGTCAGCGCGACACCCAGCGCGAGCACGATGTACATGGGCGGCAGAATCCGGAGGGCCCGGCGGATGTAAAATTGCCGGATGCTGACGCGACCGCGCGCGGCGTATTCGCGCATCATCAGTGTGGTAATCAGAAAACCGCTCAAAAAGAAGAAGACGTTCACCCCAAAGAGGCCCGGAAAAACATGCCAGAGATCCATGTGCGCCCAAAAGACCAGCATGACGGAAATTGCACGAATTCCGTCGAGGCTTTTGATGTAAACGCTCTCGTTGCGCGTTCTCTCCGCCGGTTCATTCATCACAGATAAAAGCGCAACAATTCTTCCCCGCCGGTTGCCGCCAATTCAAGCTGACAGTCTGACGGGGAGGGGTTGGGAAGAAAAGGAAAAAGGGGCCGCGGCTGCCCTCGAAATGGACTGGATTTTTTCCTGGAATCAGGCACATTTCGTTCATGCCAGAGAAAACATTGAATGATTTGCCGAGGGAGCTGCGGATGCTTTATACGAAAGCAAATGAAGCGCTGCAGCGCGAGAACTTTGATTACGCCATCGAGTTGCTGACCCAGATTCTGGACAAGGAGCCCTCGGTGATCGATTGCCGCAAGACGCTGCGAATGGCGCAACAGGGCAAGAGCGGCAAGAGCGGCGGGTTTTTCAAGCGAGCCTTCAGCAGCGCGAGCAACCAGCCCGCGATCGCCAAGGGCCAGCTGGCCCTGCGCAAAAATCCGCTCGAGGCCATGCAAATCGCCGAGCAAATCCTCAGCGGCGATGCCAACAGCACGGGCGGCCACCGGTTGCTGGCGGAAGCTGCGCTGGCGGCGGAGATGCCGCAGACGGCGGTGATGTCCCTCGAACTGCTGTACAAAAATTCACCGAAGGACAAGGACGCCGGAATGAAGCTGGCGGAGGCGCTGGCGCTGGCCGGCGACTCCAAACGGGCGGAGCGGGTTTATGAGGAGCTGCGCGGCGAGTATCCGAATGACAACGAGATTTTCATGGCACTGAAGAATCTTTCGGCGCGCAAGACGCTGAACGAAGGAGGTTATGAATCTCTCGCCAGCGGGAAGGGATCGTATCGCGACATTTTGAAGGACAAGGATCAGTCCGTCCGGCTCGAACAGGAGAACCGGCAGGTCAAGGCGCAGGACACGACGGAGGAGTTGATCAAGGACTGGGAGGGCCGCCTGCAAACCGAACCCAACAATGTCAAGATGCTCCGGAACCTTGCCGAGACCTACGCGCAGAGAAAAGATTTTGACCGCGCCCTCACGTACTTCGACCGTTTGACAGTGATTGACGGCGGCAACGATTCGGCCCTCCAGCGGCAGATCGCGGAGATGAAGGTCAGCCGGTTTGATGACCGTTTGTCAAAGCTGGACCCGGCGGCGCCGGATTACGCGGAGAAGGCGGCACAGATCAAGACGGAGCGCCAGACTTTTCAATTGGACGAATGCAAGGCGCGGTCGGAGAAATATCCGACGGATTTGCAGATCCGTTTCGAGCTTGGGAAGTTATATTTTGAGGCCGGCAAAATCACGGAGGCCATCCAGGAATTCCAGAAGGCGCAGAACAATCCGCACCGGAAGATCCAGTCGATGACCTACCTGTCGAAATGTTTCGCCGCGCGCGGCATGAATGATCTCGCGGCCAAACGCCTGCAGGAGGCGCTGAAGGAGAAGCCCGTTTTTGACGACGAAAAGAAGGACCTCGTTCACACGCTCGGCGTCATCCTTGAGAAGATGGGCAAGAAAGAGGAAGCCATGGAGCAGTTCAAGGCCATCTACGAAATAGACTCCGGTTACCGCGACGTCGGCAAGCGGGTAGAGGATTATTACTCGGGCGGCGGCTGAGCCGGTCCCGGGGTTGAACCGACGCGACTACTATGGCGTGCCGGCGGCCGGCCAGGCGCGCGGCAATTTGCCGGTGAATTTGTAGTCGCCAAACAACACGTCGGTCACGCCCAATCCCTCCGTGCCGGGCAGCCATGCCGCCACGAAGGCGGTGCTGTCGTTCAGGGCTGAATTCAATACCAGGGGCCGGCCCGAGAGCAGAATGGTCACCACCGGCGCGCCACTGGCCTTGGCTTTCGCAATCAACGCCTTGTCTTCCGCGGCCAAATCCAGGTGCTCGCGATCGCCTTTCATTTCCGCGTAGGGCAATTCGCCCACGACCGCGATGATGGCGTCGGCTCCGGCCACATTGCTGCCATCCGGTGAGAAGGTCACCTTGGTGTCCGGCGAAACCGTTTTCTGGATGGCGGCAAGAATCGTGGTGCCGCCGGGGGTCACGTTGCCGCGGCCGCCCTGCCAGTCAATCGTCCAGCCGCCGCATTGCATGCCCAGGTCATCCGCGCCGACGCCGATGACGGCGAGATGCTTGATGGTCTTGGACAACGGGAGCGCATGGTCGTTGTTTTTCAGCAGCACGAGCGATTCCCGCACGCATTCGCGCGCAACGGCCCGATGTTCCGGCGAGCCGATGGCGGCCGTCAACGCCGGATCGGTCGCGGTGCTTTGAAACAGGCCGAGTTGGAACTTGATGCGCAGAATCCGGCGCACCGCATCGTCAATTCGGGACTGCGGAACTTTTCCTTCGGCCACCAGTTCCTTCAGGTCCCTGATGAATTCGACATAGTTGTTCGGTTTGCCGGGGCCGTTGGGGATCATGATCATGTCCAGGCCGGCGTTGATGGATTGTTCAACATCGGACTTGTAGTCCGGCGAGAGCTGGTCAATCGCCGCCCAGTCGGACACCAGAAAACCGCGGAAACCCAGTTCCCCCTTCAACACGTCCGTGAGCAGATATTTGTTGCCGTGCATTTTCTGGCCGTTCCAACTGCTGTAGGAAACCATGATGGAACCGACGCCGGCCCTGATGGCGGCGCGATAGGGCGGGAGAAACAGTTTCCGCAAGGTCTCCTCGTCGCAGACGGTGTTGCCCTGATCAACGCCGCCCTGTGTTCCGCCGTCACCGATGAAATGCTTTGCGCAGGCGAGCACGGACGTCGGGTCTGCCGAAAGTTCCCGGCCCTGGACGCCATGGACGGCCGCCACGGCAAGTTCGGAAACGAGCGCCGTGTCGTCGCTGTAACCTTCGTAGGTGCGTCCCCAGCGTTCATTCTGCACGACGGCAACGCACGGGTCGAACGCCCAGCGGATGCCCGTGCCCGCGACTTCTTCCCCGGTGACGCGTTCGGCGCGTTCCACCAGCCGGGGATTGTGTGTCGCGCCCAGGCCGATGTGGTGCGGGAATATCACGGCGCCGTCAACGTTGTTGTGGCCGTGAACGGCGTCGATGCCGTAGATCAACGGGATTTTCAGCCGGGTTTGCAGGGCCTGAGTTTGGAAGCTCGTGGCAAAATCCAGCCAGTTCTGCACCGTGTTGCCGGTGTCGGGGTCTGAATTGCCGCCGCTCAGTACCGAACCGATAAAATACTTCTGCACGTCGGACTTGTCCTTGAGCGCGCCGCTGTCCACCTGCGTCATCTGGCCGATTTTTTCATCCTGGGTCATCTGCGCGAGCAGGGCGTCAACTTCTTTGTCGTGCTGGGAAAACAACGGGGCACTGTGGCTCATGGTGGTGGTCAGGGAGATTAAGACTGCAGTTGATATGGTTTTGAGTGCGGGAGTTTTCATCGTTATTTTTCTGTTTTCACAAGCGGTTGGTGAATGTGAGCAAGGATTTCAGGCTGCCGCATGGCCGGGAGCGCGCGGGTGCAAATCGTCCCGCCGCCATCGCCCTTGTGGCCATCAAGCACGGTGCCGACAGCCGGTCCGTCGGTGAAAAACTGGACAAATCGTTTGATTTGCGCTATCCTACTGGTAATAGCCAGATTTGCAAGAACTTGTGATTAACCGGGGGAAAGGGCCTGTCCCTACTTTTGGTGACATTACAATGGGCGAAGGTGGTCTATGTTCCCTTAACTAATCCATGGTGTTTAATTGAATGGCCAACGCATGACCCAACGAATCCTCATGAAATCGATTTCAAGCCCGGCCTGCCTCGCAGATCGAGCGGTCGTTCGCGGTCGCGCCGTGTGCGGCATCGGTTTTTTGCTGGCGACGGCATTGTTTTCGACCGGCTGTCACAAGGCCGGTGATGCCACGGCGAATGATGCTTCAGCCACGGCACCTGCCGCTCCGGCCCCCGTGGCGCCAGCGCCGGACAACAATCAAAACAATCAAAACGCCCAAGGCAGCGTGGTTAATCCCCAACCCCAGCAGGCATCAGCGCCGGCCCAGGTTGATAGCTCGGGGCGCCCTTTTGTCAGGCCCAATGGTGAGCCTGACCTGCATGTGCTTGATGGGGCCCTCCTTGACTGGCGGTTCTCACACCAGCGCAAACCGGCCAGTTTTGCGGAATTTGCCGCCAGCGCCGGTATCGTGATTCCGCCGCCGCCTCCCGGCAAAAAATATTCCCTGGCTCAAACTGGGCACATTATTTTGATCAACCAGTAAAAGAATATAGTCATTCCTACCAATGAAACCGCAGCATAGCAAAAATTTTTATCGAGCCGGCGGCGAGAGTGCCGGTGCCGGGCCGGGATTCACGCTGATTGAATTGCTGGTGGTCATTGCCATCATCGGGATATTGGCGGCGTTATTGCTGCCGGTTCTGGCGGGCGCCAAGGTTCGCGCCCAACGGGCCCAGTGCATGGGCAACCTGCGGCAACTGGCCATCGGCATGAACCTGTTCCCCTCTGACAACGCCGATCATTACTGCCCCGCTGGCTTTGAAAACCCAGCTTTCCAAACCGTCCAGCTGTCTTGGGACTCTTGGCTCAACCGATACATTGGCGGCAGTTTGCAGCCGGCCGATCTACAAAAGGCGCAGAATTTCGGCGACACTTCGCCCGCCATTTTGGTATGTCCGGCGGACAAGTTTCCCAAAGTTCAATGGTTGGGTGGCGTCCAGCCGGATATTGCTCTTCGCTCCTACGCCATGGACTCTGCAGGCACCCAGTGGAATGCTGATTATCAGGTGCCGACCTCGTCAACCGGAGGTCCGGTAAGAGATTATAAGCTGCTTCCGAACCTCGCTGTCTCGGG
>DATMLG010000166.1:0-2199 GCA_035570675.1 Verrucomicrobiia bacterium
GCGGTTGTGCGGAATCGTCCACGGCGTCGTCGTCCAGATCACCGCCGAAACATCCGCGCCAATCTTCGCGGCCAGGCCCTCGCCGCCGGCCAAAACCTTGAACGTCACCCAGATGGACGGGCTGGTGTGGTCCTCATATTCCACCTCCGCTTCGGCCAGCGCGGTGTTGTCGAGGATGCACCAGTAGACCGGTTTGCGCCCGCGGTAGACGTAGCCTTTCTCCATGAATTCAAGAAACGCGCCCGCGATGGTGGCCTCATAGGAATGGCTCATCGTCAAGTACGGATCGTTCCACCGCCCGAAAACACCCAGCCGCTTGAAGTCCCTCTTATGCTGCTCCACATAGCGCGTCGCATAATCCCGGCACATCTGCCGGAATTCCGGTGGCGAAACTTTGCCCTTCCCGCCCAACTGTTTTTCCACCTGCGTTTCGATCGGCAGCCCGTGGCAATCCCATCCGGGCACGTATGGCGCGCGATGTCCCGCCATGCTCTTGGACTTGACGATCATGTCCTTCAAAATTTTATTCAGCCCCGTGCCCAGATGAATCGTGCCTGTCGGATATGGCGGCCCATCGTGCAGCACAAACAAAGGCTTGCCCTCGCGTGCCGCCAGAATCTGCTCATACAGGTTCGCCGTCTGCCAGGCCTCCAACTGCTTCGGCTCGTTCTGCGGCAGGCTGGCCTTCATCGCAAATTCGGTTTTGGGCAAATTCAGAGTCTTTTTCAATTCCAATGGTTCGGTCATGGATGCAGTCAACGAATGTCCCTTCTAATCCGCCACTTCCAGTGTATCTGGAGGGTCAACACCCTGCGTTGTAAAGCGGGAAACTTTGGAAAGCAATGTAACCACGTATGTTACAATATTGGGGAAGATGTGTCAGCCGAGGGGTCGCGCAACCTTTCCCAGCCGGCGCGAATCATAACGGCTAAGGCAAACCTTATGGCGTGGATTCGCGTCTAGATTAGTTGAGGGGATAACGGTGCCGGGTTTCATCAACCTACTGCCAAAAGAACTGAGCAATCCAAAGCGCTCCGGGGCCGAGGAAGTCATTCCCGTTCCGAAGAGCGCCCTGCCTGATTTCGGCGCTCCTGCTCACCTGATGCCCAATGATTTCTGGTCCAACCTCAAGCAGTTCCTCCTTGAGCGCCCGGTCAAGATCATCGAGCGCACCGACGTTCCTTTCACCAGGAACTCGTTCGGTTCCGGCCTCAGCGAAAATTTGAAATTCTTTCTTTCCGGGCCCAAAGTTCGCAAAGGTCCCATCAATAAGCGTCTGGAAGTCGATTGGGGCGGCAACTTCGGCGGCTTCGTCGAGCAGTTGAAGGAGTTTTTCTCTCCCACCCGGGCGGTGATGCCCGCGGGGATTAAGCCCGTCCAGGTAAAAGAGATCTGGTCCAAGGATGAAAATTTTGGCTGGACCCAGGCGATTGCCCTCGCCGCTCACGCCATTATCATCGCGCTGCTCATCGTTCCATTTATCACCAACATGCTGCCCTCCACCACCCAGGCGAAAAACAAGCTGGATGTGACGCCCCTCGATATTTCGCCGTACGTGGCAAAGCTGCCCGCGGGAAACAACAAGGCCGGCGGCGGTGGCGGGGCGAACGACCACACGAATACTCCGGTGAACAAAGGCAGGCCGCCGCGGTTCACGATGACGCAGTTCGCGGCTCCGACTTTGCATCCCAATCCGCAGCCGAAGTTGGCTATGGAAGCCACGCTTCTCGGACCGCCAGACCTGAAGGTTTCAAGCGTCCTTACGAACCTCGGCGATCCCATGGCCGCTGGTCCGGGCGATTCGCTCGGGCATGGGGACGGCACCGGCATCGGTTCCGGCACTGGCGGTGGTCTCGGGCCTGGAGAAGGCGGCGGCACCGGCGGCGGCATGTTTCGCGCAGGAGTGAACGGCGTCGGGCTGCCGACTTGCTTCTATATGCCCAACCCGCCCTATTCCGACGAAGCGCGCAAAGCGAAATATTCGGGCGTCGTGCTGGTCGAGGCGGTCATCACTGTGGATGGCCGCGTCACAAATCCCCGCGTGATCAAGAGCCCCGGCTTGGGCCTGGATGAATCCACCACCAATACCATGCGCACCTGGCGCTGCAAGCCCGTCACCGGCCCGAACGGCAAGCCTGTTCCGGTCCTGGTTCCCTTCGAAGTCACCTTCCGCCTGTATTAGTCCAATTTTTCTCGCAA
>DATMLG010000167.1:0-18895 GCA_035570675.1 Verrucomicrobiia bacterium
GTCGCCCGGCTGATGGTTCTGCGCGCCGCAAATGATGGTCCGCTCGCCCGTGCCGTCGTTCACCTTGCACACCGAGAGCTTGTCCGAGCCCGGCACCTTGTCCTTGGTGAGAATCTGCGCGACCACCACGCCCGCAAACTCCCCGCCCAGCTTCTTGACGCCCTCGACCTCTATGCCCAGCATCGTCAGCCGTTCCGCCAGTTCCTCCGGCGGCCAGTCAAAATCCACGTATTGTTTCAGCCAGTTAAGCGTGACTTTCATGTTCTATCGGTCGCGCATGATAACCTGCGGGCCGCCGCAACCCAACAAATTTTCGCCGTCGTTACCCCCTCCCCCTTCAATTTATCCTGAAATACCCTGAAACAGGCTGAAATATCCTGAAATACGGGCCTTTTCATATGGACGGTTCCTCCGGCGATGCTTTCAAGCTTTCGCGCTTGGCCGTCTCCAAATGATTCGTCGCCATCCGCAGCAGATGGGCCCGCAAATTCGCGTTGCGTTCCGCCTCCTCGCATTTCTCCCTCACTTCCTCGTCCAGCCGTTCTTCCTCCAGTTCCAGCCAACGCCGCTTGATGTCCACTGTCTCGTTGGCCACCAGCAACCGGCCCAGCGACGCCAGCTCCTTAACCTTCCCTGGCGATGCCACCGCCAGTTGCAGCATTCTTTTCGCCACCAGCGCCATCGCCGTTGCTCCCAGCTCGTCCCAGCCCACTCCGGCCTTCTCAATTTTTCCCGCCATGCTCTTGACACCCAGCAGTTCCTTCTGCATCCGCTCCTCCGCCAGCCGCTGGTAAAAATCCGCCAGGCTCGTCAGCGACGACGCCAGCCCAAACTCCTTTTGCGCCCGCACCAGCGCCTCCTTGTAACCGATGTTCTCCTCGAACAACCAGCCCTCCAGCATCTCCCGCTGCGCCGCCGTCAGTTTGCTCCACGCCGAATCCGACCTCAGCTTGCTCATGTTAGTTTGCCCCTTTTTCAATTTCCAATTTCAAATCTCCAATCTCAAATTTTCAGGTCCATCCTCCCAAAACCATATCAAGAAGGGTTGGACAAAGAGTGTCCAAGTCAAAAATGGGTGAAACGGCCCGAAGGAGGGTTCTAAGCCGTTCGTGTTTAACACATTAGTGGTTTTGCGTCAAAGCAGGCCTCCCCGTCCCGTCAAACTGCCTTTCAACTGGACACCAGCATCGTCCGTCGTTCGGCTAGTTATTCCGGCCGCCAGTCAAAATCCAAGTATTGTTTCAGCCCGTTAATGGCGGTTTTCATCTTCAAACGTGCCGCGATAAATTTGTGATTTCGTTGTTCAGTGTGGAAGCCGTATCTCCAAAGACTTTAGACGTTATCACAAGAAGCCCTTTAATGCCGTCCAAATTTGCAATAACAGCATTGAGATTTTGCGGCTGTCTGACCATTTCCATAAAAATATCCCCTTTTAGCCAGTTTAGCCGCTCCAGTACGTGACAAAGCTCGAAGTGGCAGTGTCCGACTTTCTGCACTATAGACGCATTTTGGAAAAGGGAGTTAAGTTGGATTTTTGATTGCTCAAGAAACTCCGGATATACACTAAAGGACGGAAGAATAATTCCAGGTGTGCCTTTTTTCAAATCCGTAATGCATCCGGCAAGCTTCTCAGAAAGCGTGGCCAATTTGCCCTGATAAAACAAAAGCTCTTTCATTGTCGCACTCAAAAGGACGAGATATTTCCTGCGGTCCTCGTCGGCCTTCTTTTTGCTTTGGCTCCGATCTGTTAAATAATAAACGAACAATGCACTCACGAATCCAATAATTGCGGCGACCAGGTTTGAATCGAGAACTTCCTTTAGCCAACTTTCGGGTTTGGGTTCAGGAGCAATTTCATCACTCATTCCCTTGGCCTTTTGGACGAATGGAATATTAGTGTTTGATGGATTAATCGTCGTATTCGATGTCAGCAAATTCGTTTCTTGGCTAAATGCGCCCCGACCTGCCAAAAGAATTAAAATGATTAAAGCACCAAATTTCATTTTACTGCTTCGGCATTTCTTTGAAAAGTTGGACAGCCTTGAAATGGGCGTCTACGGCCTCGCGAATCAATGAGAAGGCTTTTGACACGTCCTCATCTTCCCTACCCGAGTGAATTATTGCACTCAAATCACCATAAGCTTTTTTCAAAGATGGGAAATTGCTCGGGAAATCTTTGGGTAAAATTTTGGCGTAAAGATCGGCGAGTGCATCGCCGGTTGGGTTCCCCGTTATGGCGCGAATTTCAGCCTCTGGTATGGTTTTGTAAAAATGCTGCTCAATCACGCTGCGCAAATATAACGCCGCACCCAGAGTGAAGCTCGTGGTGTGGGAAATAATTGCTTTCTTATAAGAATTTCGCTGCTCCTCCGGGATAAAAGTCGGAACCGAGATGTCAGGAAAACGACTCCTGCCCGTTAAAGTTAATTTTAGGCCGTTGCGTTTGACGAGAAAAACCAAGGGTTCTCCTTTGCAATTTTGGCACTGATAGACCAACGAAAATATTTGAACGATTGATTCACTCCGCGGAAGAATATACGAACTGAGTTCCAGATCCGCGCCGACGTACCCTGAATTGTGTGGCTGAATGGTGCCCTTACATTCTTTGCTCCCACAAGAAACTCTCACAGAAGGCAAGGTCATTGGCGGAAACCCCTCGCTAATTCGAGGCGTGCGCTCGAGTTCGCCGGTCGGCCTTGATGTTTCTGCCATAAAATCCCAGGGCGAATTTAATGCGGCCTGTTTCTGTGTCTGTAGGGTGCCGCGTACAGCAGTTGCAATCGCGTCTGGCCGTCCTGATGAGAAGCCAGGTTCGCTTCTTGCTACCTCAATCCTGCGCTCTTTTACTTGATTGGCGATGAAATCATCCAATGTTTTTTCGGAAATATCGATGCTTTGATAAAGGTGCTTTGTTTCCAACAGGTCACGAAAAGCCAATGAAATGACCTTACTCGCAAACTCAGTCAATTCGGAATCGTTGTAGGGCATATCCCCTCAAAACTGCCTTAAAAACCTCACGTCATTCTCGTAAAACAACCGGATGTCATTAATCTCGTAGCGCAGCATGGCGATGCGCTCGATGCCGAAGCCAAACGCCCAGCCGCTCCAGATTTCCGGGTCGTAGCCCACGTTCTCGAACACCTGCGGATGCACCATCCCGCAACCCGCCAGTTCCAGCCATTCCTTGCCCATCTTCCGCACCATCGGGCTGGTGAAATCAATTTCAAAGCTCGGTTCTGTGTAGGAAAAATAATGCGGCCGGAACCGCAGCTTCACCTCCGCGCCCAGCAATTCCTTGAACACAAATTCCACCGTCCCCTTCAAATCCCCCACGGTCACGTTCTTGTCCACGTACAGCCCCTCGATCTGCTGGAAGGTCGGATTATGCGTCGCATCCGCGTTGTCCCGCCGATAGACCCGGCCCGGCACGATGATCCGCACCGGCGGCGGCTGCTTTTGCATCACCCGGATTTGCACCGATGACGTGTGCGTGCGCAGCAGGCGTCGGTCCGTTGTGCCCAGGTAAAAAGTGTCCTGTGAATCCCGCGCCGGATGGTCCGCCGGCGTGTTCAACGCGTCAAAACAATGATATTCGTCCTCAATCTCCGGCCCGTCCGCGACCGCAAATCCAATCTTCCGAAAACTCCGCACAATGTCTTCGGTGACGCGCGTGAGTGGATGCAGTTTCCCGAAGGCACGGCGACGCCCGGGCAGCGTGAAATCCGTCGGTTCCTTGGGCAACGCTGCCTTCAACTCCAGTTCGGCGCGGCGCGCGGCCAGCGCGGCTTCGAGCTCCACCTTCGCCTGGTTGATGAGCTTGCCCGCGGCGGGTTTTTCCTCCTTGGGCAGCGTGCCGAGCTGTTTCATCAACGCCGTGAACTTGCCCTGCGCGCCCAGATACGCGCCCTTGGCCTGTTCCATCGAGGCCACGTCGGGCGCGGCCTGGAACTCCGCGAGCGCGGCTTGTTTCAATGGCTCAATTTCATTCAAAAGGGACATATTGCTGGCGTTACAATGTTAAATCCATCGCCTCGTTACAACGCGAAAATCTCGCCGCCATCTCAATTCCAAAAAAAACGGGCGGCCATTGCTGGCCGCCCTGTTTGAAATTGAAACCCTGAAACTTCTCAGGCCTTCGCGCTCTTGGTCTTCAAGGCATTCTGCGCAATCTTGACCAGTTCGCCGAAAGCGGCGTTGTCCGTGGCTGCGATGTCCGCGAGGACCTTGCGGTCAAGGGCGACTTTCGCGGCCTTCAAACCTTCCATGAACCGGCTGTAGGTCGTGCCGGCGGCGCGGGCGGAGGCGTTGATGCGCACCTGCCAGAGCACGCGGAAGCTGCGCTTTTTCATCTTCCGGTCGCGGAACATGTACGCCTTGGCGTGGTCCGTGGCGTCGGCGGCGTAGCGGTAAAGTTTCGAGCGGCGACCGCGATAGCCCTTGGCGGCTTTGATCGTGCGGATGCGGCGTTTGCGGGAGGCTGGTCCGTTGGTGACTCTCATGGGATTAAAGGTGCGGAATGTTGGGTGAAATCAATGGCTGAACGGCAGATTTTGCGTGATGCGGTAGGTGTCCGTGTGGTCCACCTCTTTGGAGGTTCCCAAGCTGCGGCGGCGTTTCGGGCTTTTGGTCGAAAGCAGATGCCGTTTGCCGGAACGCATGCGCATGACCTTGCCCCGGGCGGTGATTTTGAACCGCTTGGCGACTGCTTTCTTCGTTTTATTGCCTTTGGGGCGTCTCATAATTCAAATGTTCTTTACAAAAGAGCGCGAACTATAGGCCCCGCCGGAGAAGGAAGCAAGCCGTATTTTGGAACTTTTTGAAGCCTCCGGCAGGCAAAAATGCCCGAAAATCGCCTTTCCCGCGCATTCGTTAAGCAGAATGACCGTTGCCGTTGCCCGAAGAAGTGCCTTGTTTGCCGCTTACGGGAAAGCAGATGGCCAAGTCGTGAGGAAAATGATGCTCCTCCAACCAATCGCGTATCCTCGCATTGAGCATATCTGTGATTGAATTCCTCGACACTCGCTTGAATGGAATTGACGAACCTCCATAGAGGAGTTGATCGCGGAAATACGTATAAACCATGCATGTGATCATGCCCTGTTCTTTCCATAGCAACCAGGCTGGTCCAATCCCGCAGTGCTGCTTAAATGTCCACATATTCACCCGATGTCGACCGCTCGCAGCCGGCTCGTCCCAAAATTCGTAAGGGGCTTGCAACAAAGAATCGTGCAGTTGCCTGTCGAGATCACCAAGGGTTTCCATTGCCTTGGTTGCGGTTGATAAGAAATCCTTTCCCCCATGAAACGAGCATTGTCGAATTTGTAAATGCTCATATTTTGCGACCCGCCGGCCGAAGAGTGCCCTATCTAAAGGATACGTTATGGAACCGAGAATAATTTGAAATTTTACGACGATTGAACTGCCCAGTGCGCGTTTAACCGTGGTTGATGAACCGTGGGTCTTGATTTTTTCGTTTGTCGCCATTCTGTGCTAATGCAGAAAGATTTGCCCAAATCGCCCCGCCCGCGCGTTTATTACGCAGAATGGCCGTTGCCGTTCGCCGAATTGGCACCGTTGCCATTGGCGGCATGGCCGCCGTTGGCTGCCGGCCCCTCCACCGTAAAGTAAAAAGTCGCTCCCTTGTTCAATTCCGCCTCGGCCCAGACCCGCCCGCCGTGCTTGCGCACAATTCGCGCCACCGTCGCCAGCCCCACGCCCGTCCCCTCAAATTCCTCCGCCCGGTGCAGCCGCTGAAACACGCCGAAAAGTTTGTTCACATACTTCATGTTGAAGCCAACGCCGTTGTCGCGGACAAATACCGCCGTCTTGCCATTGGTCTGCACCTGGCCGACTTCAATTTTTGCGTCCGCCCGCGGCCGAGTGTACTTGACCGCGTTGGCAATCAGGTTGACGAACACCTGTTTCATCAGGCCGGGGTCGCATTCCGTCAGCGGCAATTGGCCAACCTCCCATTGGATGTGCCGGCTCGCCGTCTCCGGCTTGAGGTCGTTCACTACTTCTTCCACCAGCGGATTTAATGCCGTCTCCCGCCGGTTCAATTCTGTTTTGCCGATGTGGCTCAGGTTGAGCAGGTCATCCACCAATTGCCGCATGTTATGGCTGCCCTGCCGGATTTTTTTGACGAAGGTCTGCGCTTCCGGAGCCAGCTTCGGACCGAACTCCTCCTCCAGCATCTGCGCATAGGCATCCACGTGCCTCAACGGCGCCCGCAAATCATGCGACACGGAGTACGTGAAAGATTCAAGTTCCTCATTGGACGCCACGAGTTCCGCCGTCCGCTGCTGCACCCGCCGTTCCAGGTCCGTGTTCAACCGCCGCACTTCCTCCTCCGCGCGTTTGCGGTCCAAGACCTCCAGCTCCAGTTGCTTCTGGTGGTTGATGGCCTTGCGGGCATTCGCATCGGCCCGCTGTCGCGACAGGTGCATGTGGCGGCCGAAGAAGATGATGGACAGGGAGACGAACGTGTAAGAAACGTGGCCGAGCAAGTTCGTGGTGCCGTCCGGGGTGAACGAATGACGCGGTGCGACGAAAAACCAGTTGCACAACAGAAATCCGAATACGCACGTGACCAAAGAGGGGCCAAACCCGCCAAACCATGCCACCAGGGTGATGGCCGGGACAACCATCGCATTTGCGAACCGGTCCTTGGCATACGGATCCAGCGACAAGCGAATCAGAAACGCCACCAAGGTGGCCGCAATCGCGAAGGCGTAACGTTGAGCTGCCGTGCGGCCGTCCAGCGTGGGGGACGCTTCAAGCCGTTCAGGGCCGGGATCTTTCATGTACACCCAGATTGTACCCTTTTCCCTGCGAAAATCAATCTGTTCTTTTGTATGGTATCCACACTTTGCTCACCGTTTTTTGCCTTCAAATCGGGCAATTCCGGGTCATTTCCACATATGCCTCCCGCAACCTTTGGGTAAACGACGACCGCCCCAATCGCTCATCGTCCAGCCAGCCCGCTTCGACGACACCCCGCGAACTCAGCGATAGAAACACCCCGTCCGCCCGGCGCAATTCCGCGGGGATGATGCCTGTTTCGCGGATGGGGACGCCGATTTTCCCGCAAATCTCCAATACCACCACCCGCGTGACACCCGCCAGGATGCCTGCCGCCAATGGTGGCGTGTTCACCGTCTCCTTTGTGATCCAGAACAGATTGCTGCTGGAACCCTCCACAACCTTCCCTTCTGTGTTCAAAAGCAGCGCTTCATCCGCCCCGCGGGCATCCGCTTCCGCCCGCGCCAGGACCTGGGAGAGCTTGTTGCAGGTTTTGAACTGCGCCAAAGCCTCGCCCGCCGGCAAACGGAACGATGCCGTGACGACGCGCCACACCGGCGGCTCTCCCTTCGTTTCCGATGCCGGATGCACCGTCATCGTCAGCGTCGGATGCTCCGCGCCTGCCGGCGAATAACCCCGCACACCCACGCCGCGCGAAAGCGTCAACCGCAGCAATCCCTCCGTCAGCCCGTTGCGTTCGATGAGCTGCAGTGCGTGTTCGCGCAATTCATCCGCGGCAAACGGGATTCGAATCTTCAGAAACGCCGCGCCCTGTTGCAGCCGGCTCATGTGGTCATTCCAGCGAAACGGCCGCCCGCGAAAGACGCTCATCACTTCAAACAATCCGTCCCCGTAGAGAAATCCGCGATCCAGGATGGACACCTTCGCCTGTTCCTCGGGAATGAAATCGCCATTTAGAAAAGCAATCATCTTTGTAATATCTGGTTACTGATTGATGACCGGCGGCACCAATCGCGGTGGCGCAAAACTCAGTGCCGACCGTGCATACGGGTCAACTGGTCTCAGCGCGTAACGCGTTCCGGCCAATTCACGGAACTTTTGCTCCAGCCGCGCCTTGGCCCAGATCATAAGGCAGATCGGAACGATTAAAAAGGCAAGAAATCCGAAGCACGAAAAAAAGATGGAAAAGACGGAAAGCACCATGGCCACAAAGGGCGCAATCAAAACGTAAACAATGGTTTTCATCGTCGCTTGGCTTTCCCTTTTCGAGGTAAGCCCGAACCACATGCCCACGTATTGCAGGGCTCCCACGTCCAGTCCGAACACGATCAAATAACCCAGCGCGAGCAGCAGCGCGCCTCCCGGATCTCCAACCGACCGGCCAGTGCTGGTAAACGACTTGGCGATGGCCAGTCCCAGCCCCGCCGCTTCCAGGCCCAGGATCAGCACCACCGGGGCGAAGAAAATGCGATGTAATGCCTGGATCTGCCCGTCAATGATCTGGTTCACCGTCAACGGCGTCGCCAGCAGCATTTCGAGTGTGTTGTTGCGCCGCGCTTCCGTCATGCAATGACACGCCTGCGCTGCCATCCGGGTCTTGAGAATAAAGTTCAGCAACCAGGCGCAGCCAAGAAACACGGTGAGATAACCGTGACCGGAAGCAAAAAAGAAGAAGGCGGAGCCGCAGGCCGTTATCCCGACCAGCACGTACAGCGCGGAGTGCTGCCCGCGTTCATGCTCCGCCAGCCACAGGACCGGATTGGTGTTCAATGCCTGCGCCCGTGACCGGGCCCGCCGTGCGGCGATGCCGGCGCTGGCTTTTATATTTCGCGCCGGAAGGAATCTCATCGTCGTTCCCGCCGCCTTTTGCTGCCAGAAACGCGGCGCCGCGAGCGAGGCGCAAACCAGAAGCATCCAGCTCCAGACCTGCCCGATGCCCAGCGATTCCCAATAACCGCTGCTCGCGCCCGGATAATTCGCGTCAAAAGCGGCGTGAAATGCGTAAACCGGACTGAACGGATAAAAAAACCGGGTGAACGTCAGCAATGGAAGGCCCGCAAACATCGCGATCACAAGCGCGGTGTTCCCCGTGGCCCATTCTTCCGAGCGGATCAGGGACGAAACACACATTCCCGCGCAGAGCGAAAAGAAGAGAATGTTCAGCAACGCCAGGACCACCCGCCAATATTCTCCCGGCGTCACCCCGCCGAGCAGCAGCGGCAGCGCCAGCACTGGAAGCACGGCCATCAGTCCGTAAAATGAATTCAACGATGTAGCCACCAGCTTGCCGAACACCACGTCATACCCCTTCAAGTCCGTCAGGAAAAGCAGTCCCAGGGTTCCCTCCCGCTTCTCCCCGCTCAGGCAATCCGCGGTCTTGCGCACTCCTTCCAGCAGACAAAAACCCAATGTCAAATACGACAGTGTCCGGAACGTTGTCTCTCCGATGAACGACGACGACCCCGTCAGACTGGCAAAGAACAGCATTACGAACGCCACTGCCGCCACGACACCCGCCGTCAGCACGCGATTGCGGTAGGTCGCCGGCAAACGCGCCGCGATGCGCAACTCCCTTCCCACTATCGGTAGAAATGTCATGCTCCAACACCCGTTCTCCCAAAAGACACCGCATCCTATCAAATCCATGTACCGGAAGGAGAAGAATTTAAAAAAATGACCGGTCCGCGCCGGCGCGTTCACTGTTGATGCAACGTCACGATGAACCCGTTCTCAACCCGCGCTTCCAGGCGGGCGGTCTTGGCGTCCAGATGCTCTGTCATCCGGGTGTGTGCGTCCTTTCCATCGTAAACCAGTTCCACCGAGATCGCGTCCTTCGGCCTGACCAGTTGGAACTCCAAACGCGAAATATTTGTCCCTGTAAATGACCACGGCAATGAATTGGACACCATGACCATTTCACCGTTCTGGATGTAAAGGCCGACGACCGCGGCACCGGCTGTTCCGGTCAGCTTCATCTGGGTTGTCCCTGCGCAAGCCGGTTGTTCCTCCGTTTGAACCGACCCGGCGTGTTTCTTCACCATTTCCAACGCCATTGCCGCGATGAGTAAAATACCCGCGCCCGCCGCGACTGCCGTCTTCGCCTTTGTCCATGCCATAAGTTCCTGAGCCCCCTTGGTCAGAGCAAGTGCTGTGCCGCCAAACGCCTCGCCGCCAGTCCCATTACCACTCCGAAAATAATGTGTGCCGTCAGTGTCACACACACGAATCGCGGCGTCAGCGGAACCCCAAACACGCCCGGATACGGCGTGATTCGATTCGATGGTCAAAATGCAGGGTGGCCACATCTTGGCTTGCCTGCCGCCCTCGCGCCAGCGTGTTTTAAAAAATCCTTGCCGTTATGTGACGAGCCAGCCGTCCGCAAATGCGGTTCCGGATGCTTGACACCCGGCCACACACTCCATAACGTCGGCAAAAGTTGCACGAGTTCGAAGGGTGGAGTTGATACCGGGTGGTAATGACAACGAATGTCAAAATTTTTAAGAAAGCGCGGGCGGCATTGACCGCCCCGGCCGCTGTCTTGCGCGCGTTCACCCTCATTGAGTTGCTGGTGGTCATGACCATCATCTCCATTCTGGCCGGTCTGCTTCTGCCGGCGCTCGCCGGGGCCAAGAAGGCCGCCCAGCGGGCCATTTGCCAGTCAAATCAGCGCCAGTTGGCCATCGCCTCGCTGACCTATTCGCTGGACAACGGCGACTGGCTCAATCCGCTCCAGACCGCCGTCCCCAACTCCGATGTCGAAACCACCTATCGCGTCATTTTGTGGAATTATGTTGCGCAAATGCCCCGCATCTTTGACTGCCCGGCCGAGCGCAACGCGGTTTATGCCGACGGCATCTCGGCCTATGACGCCTCCTACGGCGGTTTTCCGTTGGACAACACCACCAACTGGACTGATGCGGGCATCGGCGTGGCCGGGCCTTATGAGGCCAGCGCCGGTGGTGATTACGAGAAGTGGAATCAAAGCGGCATCGGCGTGGCCGGGGCGCACTGGATTCACGTGGATGGCAATCCGAATCCGACGGCGCAGACCAGCAGCATGCCCTTCGGCCGGCCGACCCCCGATTATTACGAGGGCATGCACCGCTCCACAGAAATCACCACCGCCTCGAAGCTCATCTGGTACGGGGACGGGGGCTGCGGCAGCCCGGCGACCTGGGCGGATGACAGTTGGTGGATCAAGAACTCGGACACCAGCGGAAACGGATCGGAGGACGCGGCGGGCTTCAACCGCCTGCAGGAGGACCAATATGGATGCCAGCGGCACGAGGGCAAGGCCAATTATGTTTTTGCCGACGGCCACGTGCAATTGCTCAACGCCAACGAGATTCCCTGCAGCACGGCGGCATGCTGGTGGTCGATCAATATTTTCTATCACCAGACGCAGCAGCAGCAGTGAAGCCACAGGTCAAAACTTTTCTCATCGCCGGGAGCATGGCCCTGTTGACCGCTTTGGCGCTCTTCTTCATCATTGCCAGGGTGAGACATTTTCGCGATGACGGCGAGGCCGGTGCCAGGGTCTGGTTTTACGACCAAAACGCGAACCGGCTGTATCCCGCGCCGCGCGATTTGATTCCGCCGGATGGAAACAATGAAGCGCGGGTGCGGGCCATGGTGATTGGATTTCAGGGCATGAGAAACGAAGTGAGCCGCCTAAAAATTGCGTACCTGGAGAAATTCAGCCCCGAGTTCAAGGCCCTGTTGCAGCGGGCGGAAGCGGCGCACGCCGCCAAAAGCCCGTTCGCAGAGAAGATTCCTTCCCAGAGCAGCGCTTACTATCAAGACAACACGCTCGTGAAACGTCCTGGCGAGGATTCATGGCACACCATTGGGACCGTGGAGGCCCGTCAGATCATGGCCGAGTGGCGCCAGTGGCGCGGGCCCGACGGGCAAGCGCCGATTATCTCCGTCCCTTCAATCCAGTAACGCCATTTCGGAGGGCGAACGGTCCCACGTCATCGCAGGAAAATCTGGTCCATCTCCTTCGTCGCGGTGTCCAGGTCCTTCAGCAGGCTGTCCCAATCCACCTTCAAACCCTGGCTGGCGGTCGTCGCATCCAGCGTGGCGCCTTCCAGCGCGTGCACGTCCACCAGCCGTTGCGAAACCTCCTTCCGCTGCAAATATTCAAAGAACTTTTCCGCCTCCGCGGGATGCGGCGCGCCGCGCACCACGGCGACGGTGTTTGCCAGGAATAGCGTGTCGTCGCCGACGGGCAGAGCAATCACGCGCGCTCCGTTGTTCTGTTCCGCCGCGATGTCATCCGAATCCGCAAACCCGATCCACGCCTCGCCGCGGCCCACCAGTTTCGCCGCCACGGAATTGCCGTCCACCACCTTCGGCTGGTTGGCCACGAGCGCGCGGCACCACGCCTGCCACGCTTCATCTCCCCAGCGCTGCCGCAATACCAGAAAATGCGTCGAGGTGGTGCCGTACATCGGGTAAGCCAGCGCCACCTTCCCGCGCCACATTATGTTAGTCACGTCGCGGAAGGATTTTGGCGACTGCACGGGCGAGAGGATGTCCGCGTTGATGAGCATGCGCCGCGAGCGGTAGCCCAGCTCCGCCCACGCATTCGTCTCGCGAAACACCCCATGCGCCAGAAGCTGTCGTGTCCGGAATTCCTCGTTGTTCCAAAAAACGTCGCACTGCGGGTTGCTGCTTTCCGCTATCAGCCGGTTCACCAGCCCCACCGTTTTCACCGACTCGCTGTCGTAAACCGCCCGCACCCGGATGCCGGTTTCCTTCTCGAAATCCTTGAAAATCGGTTCGGCATACACTTCATCCTGTGAGGTATAAATCACCACCTCGGGCGATTTCCCCCCGCAACCCGCCAACACCAGCAAACCCGCCAACGCGGCAATACGCCGCAGAAAAGCCCCCGCATCTTCAATCCCGCGAATCTTCGTGATAAACATGCTGATATTTCTCATCATCGGCGCCGGCGCGTCAATTGCCTTCAAAAGTGAATTCGTCGAACAACGTCACGCTGTCGGCCTTCGTCCAGACGCCCACCGATCCGGCGTTGGGAAACGTGTCATCGTCCCATTCAATCGCCTTCTGTCCGTCATAGGTCACGATGAAATGGCTGCCCTTGAAATCCACCCGCAGTGAATGCCACTGATTCGGCGCGACTTTCATCGCCGTCCGCTTGAATTCCGTCCGCGTTCCCTTGAACGTGTGATAGATGGTCACGTTGTCCTCTGCCGCATTGGCCCGGGCCACGTAATAATTGTCGCCGTCCTGCCAGCGCCAGATGAGGCCGCCCGCCATGTCTTCCTTGCCGGAGACGGGCTTGAACTTCACCTGCACAAAACCGTCTTTCA
This sequence comes from Verrucomicrobiia bacterium, assembly GCA_035570675.1. Taxonomy (GTDB): domain Bacteria; phylum Verrucomicrobiota; class Verrucomicrobiia; order Limisphaerales; family Pedosphaeraceae; genus DATMLG01. Next base: position 13,104 of record DATMLG010000167.1, read on the forward strand.
AGACCGCGTCCCGCTTCACGCACCAGGGAAATATGCGCCCGGCGAACTCCGCGCCCTGCTTCAGCACATGCGGCTTGCCGGATGCCGAATTGTTCGTGACCACCTGCCAGTTCGGCGCGCCGCCGCCGGTGACGCCTGCTAGCCAGCCTTTTGGGATCGTCCCCGTTGGCGTCGTGTCAAAGGTGACTGTCTCCCCGCTCGCGCCGGCGGCCATCAGGCCGGCCGCAAAGATTGCCGCGATCGCATCTTTCATCGCACGCTGGCGCCGTTATTTCTTGTCGTCGGCTTTCGCCTTGGCCTTGGCCACCGCGTCGTCGATGTCCTTCAAATACTTCTTCGGATCCTTCTTGAAGTCGGCTTCCTCGGACTTGTCGCATACCTTGATTTCGCGGCCTTGATAGACAAACACATAGGGCTTGCCCATTTCGCCGAGCTTCATGCCGCAAACCGCGCAGGTGTTTAGCGGATAGGGTACGGGTTTGTTGGTTCCGTCATCTGCTCGAACTGTCAGAGCGCCGGCGAGTGCGGCCGCCAATATTGCCATGAACGCCAGTCTTCTGGTTATTTTCATAATGTGATTTTGAATTTTGTTCTCGATTCTTAACGATAATGGAAATGCTGCTTAAATCAATCCGCTAAAATATGTGGTTCGGCGACTTAGACAAGGCTCGGTACAAACGGGAAAACTCATGCGCAAATGCGGGAAAACAACCACCTGCATTGATTTAACCGGACGCCTGCCCGGCTTGGAGGGCATTGCTTCGTCAATGCCCTGACCCCTCAATTTTTTCGGCCACTTAGCCCGGTTTAGCGCGATTTATCCCGCTTTATCCAGGTGGACACCCCATTTTCCGCCGCGCTAAACCGGGTTATTTGGCTTGTTCGTCATGATCCTGCGATCCGAATAGTGCCCGTCCGGAAGGATCGGAGAAAAAAATTACCCGGTACCAGGCGGTACCAAGCGGTACCAGCCGGTACGAAGCGGTACGGCAGGCAAACCCCTTGTCCACCTCCTCGTCCTCGGCTAGACCTTGGGCTGTTTCTCAATTGTCAAAGAACGGTACCCCCTCCCCCGGGGGCAATAAGCGTTATTACCCGTGATTAAGCGTTACCACTGGCGATCCGGAGCGCGGAGCATTGCTCCGCGAACATTGTCGGAACACAACCACGTTACTTGGCTCAATACATCAATCCGATTCATGATATTATGTTTTGCCGGCCTGACTAATTCAGGCCGTCCTCCTAACCGTCACCGCGCCGCATCATCCGCTAAACCGTATCGTTTGTCAACCGCCAAGTCGTCGAGCATTCGCGGTTGACATTCTGTACCCGGCGTGGTCTGGTTCTCGCCTCAAAACGATTGCTCCGTTCGTTATGTCCAATCCAATTTCCCCCGAAGTAAAAAAAGGCACTATAGGCGAGTTGCTCGTTCAACTCCGTCTGCTACAGTACGAGGTTCAAGCAGCACCGCCTCTGAAAGATAGTGGAAATGATCTAATTGCTGTTCGAGGCTTAGCGATGCGCACGGTGCAAGTAAAGACGACGGAAGCGAATTCCTATGATGTACCAGAAGAGGCAAAGATTTACCACATTCTCGCAGCCGTGCATCTCGTGGGCCATGACCGAGAAGTGCGTCTGGACGGATGCGAGGTTTTTTTGATTCAGAAGGACGAGCTGAATGGTTTGCCTCGTAAGTTCTCGGAGATCGCAAATTTCAAGCTGTGCTCCGAAAGAATTGATGCTTTGTTTCCGAGAAAAGCATAAAAAATGCTGAACAAAATCACTGATACCAAAGCCGTATGGCGGCTTGGGTTCGATTTCATGGTATGGGACTTTTTTGGCTGGCATTGCTCAGCTTCGTCACCAGGCGCCTTTACAACGGAAAATCTATGAGCGTACTGAATCGATTTTTTGGAAAACGGAATCCCCAATCGGATTTTGCTCGTCACATGCCAGTACTCGCCGAAGCCGGCCACAACATTTCGTTAGGCATTTACTGGCGCCTCTCGAAGCGGTACGAAAAGGAGAACAGAGGAGTTGATCCGTACAAGCTCGCGTACGCAGTTGTTTACGATCTTACGCAAAACGAGAATGGTGCTCGTTCTCTTGGTGATTTCCCTGTAAAGAACCAAGAATTAATAGTTCAGGAGGTCCATCGGGCTGCGAGAGATGAAGAGATTCGGCATGCCCTCTCGCTAGAATACGCGGGCCGGCTGATGGCGGTGTCATGGAATAGTGGCTGTCCTTGTTCCGAAGAGTACGTTAACAAGGCGAAAATCATTACGGAAAAGGCTACGGACCTCGGATTCGCGATCGAGAACATCGTGTCGCTGTGGGGTTCCAAGGCCGTTGTGAATCTCCAGGCCTTTGCAAAAAAGTTCCGTCAAGAGAATAGCTGACATCAGGAATTGGAGGGTGAAGCGTGTGATGGTAGGTTCGTAAATTACCAGTTCGATCCCACGAAATTCGGCGGCTGCCTGCTATGCCGCCTTCGCCAGCTTCTTGACGAGCACCTTCGAATTGCGCCCGCTCGTGTCGTATTTTTCGCGGCGCGCCGGCGGCAAGTCGTCCGGCGTCCCTTCGCTGAACCCCGCCTTGGACTGAAAATACGTGAACGCCTGCGTCGAGAGCGTCAGCAATTCGCCCAGACCCGTTTCCCGCGCCTTGCTCTCGATATATTGGATGAGCTTCTGCCCGATGCCCTGGTTCTCATGCGACGGACTCACATACAGGCAGGCCAGTTCGCCCTTCTTCAATTCCGGATAAACATGCAGCGCCACGCAGGCCACCGGGTTCTTATCAATCTCAAATATGTAATAATCGTTGAGCTGCTTCTCAATCACCGACCGCGTGCGCTTCACCATCTCCTCGTTCTCGACCGAGCTCTTGGTCAACATCTGGATGCTCCGCACGTCCTTCTTCTTGGCCGGCCGGATTTGCTGGTATTCATTCGCGTAAATCAACGTCCCGATGCCCTCGTTGGAGAACACTTCCGCGAGCAGGCCCTCGTCCACCTTTCCGTTGATGACATGCACGCGTTGCACTCCCGCCATGCAGGCCTGCGCCGCGTGCCGCGCCTTGGACATCATCTCCGGCGGAAAACCCGCCTTGCCCAGCAGTGCGTTCAAGTCCGCCACCAGCATCTGCCGGATAAGCTGGCCCTGATGAATCAGACCGTCGTGCGTGGTGATGAAAATCAGCTTGATCGCCTTCAACGCGTCCGCCACCGCCACCGCCACGCTGTCCGAATTCACCCGGTACGTTTTGCCATCGCCGTCAAACCCCAGCGGCGGAATCACCGGCACAATTCCCTGCGCCAGAAGTGTCTGCAACAACTCTGTGTCCACCCGCTCCACGCGGCCCGTGAACAAATGGTCCACGCCCTGGATGATGCCCATGGGATGCGCGATGATCGCGTTGGAGGACGCCGCCCGCAGGTCGTTTGCCGAAAGCCCCTCGAGAATCTCGTGCGTCAGCCGGTTTGCCGCCGTCAACGCCAGCTTCAGCGTCTCCGCGTCCGTCACACCCGTGCCGTCCACGTCCGAAGGCTTGACCTTCAGTTCCTCCGCCAGCGCCTTCACCTGTGCGCCCGCCCCGTGCACCAGCACCACGCGGATGTTCAGCGAGCGCAACACCGCCACGTCCAGCAGGATGTTGGCGAAATTTTCCTCCGTGATGATGGCGCCATCCACGCCGATGATGAACGTCTTCTCCCGGAAGCGCGGAATGTATTGCAGGATGCCCCGCAGGTCTGTGGGTTTCACTTTATAAATCGATAGTTCGTTGGGTAGATAAGTAATCGCTTTGGCGCGGGATTCAATGTTTATTTCTGCTCGCGTCGCGGTCAAAGCACCTGCTTCAGAGCCGCCAGGCATCGCGCATTCTCCTTCGCCGTGCCGATGGAAATCCGCACCCATTCCGGCAAATCATATCCGCCCATCGGCCGGACGATCACGCCAAGTTTTTGCATCTCGTCAAATACCCGTTTGCCGTCGCCCACGCGCGCGAGAATGAAATTGCCCGCGGACGGAATGTATTCCACGCCCAGCTCGCGCAGCCCCTGGCTCACCAGCCGCATGCCCTCCGCATTGTTGGCCCGCGTTTTGCGCACATGCTCCGCGTCTTCCAGCGCCGCCAGCGCCCCCGCCTGCGCGAGGGAATTGATGTTAAACGGCTGCCGGATGCTTTCCAGCCCCGAAATCAATTCCGGCGACGCCACCCCATAACCGATGCGCAAGCCCGCCAGGCCGAATATTTTTGAAAACGTCCGCATGATGATCAGGTTCGGCCTTCCCTCGCGCACCAAAGGCAGCAAATCCGCCGGTTCTTCTTGAAACTCGATGTACGCCTCGTCCATCACCACCAACACCCGCTCCGGCACCGTGTTCACGAATTGGAGAATTTCCTCCTGCGACGCCACCGTCCCCGTCGGGTTGTTGGGATTGGCCACGAACACCACCTTTGTTTGCGGGGTGATGGCCGCCAGCATCGCCGGCAGGTCATGCCCGTATTTCTTCGCCGGCACCACGATGGGATTCGCGCCAAACAACCGCGCCACCAGCATATAGATGATGAAGGAATACTGCGACATCACGGCATCGACTCCCGGCCCGAGCAGTGCGTGCCCCACGAACTCGATGATTTCACTGGAGCCATTTCCCAGGATTAGATTCTCCGGCCTCAGATCAAGTTTTTCAGCGAGCCTTTGTTTCAAATAGAACGCGTTGCCATCCGGATACAGATGCAGTCCGGCAATGACCTTTTGCATCGCGGCCAGCGCCGCGGGCGAGGGACCGAGCGGATTTTCGTTCGACGCCAGCTTGATGATGTCCGACGCCGGCAGGCCCATTTCACGGGCGACCTCATCGATGGGGCGTCCGCCTTGGTAGACCGGCACATTCTTCAACGCCGGATTGAGGGGCAGGGGAGAAGACATGTTAAAGAGATTTCAGGATTTTCTTCACATCCACGCTGGAGGCAATCAGGTCGCGAATCATGGTGATCTTGTGGGCATCCTGCGGCCGCGTTTTCACCGTCAGGTCATGGACCTTGGAGGCCACCACGTAGCTGTCCTGGGCGGCGAGCATCACCGGAATGGGCATCGCCCGGATGACCTTCATCACGTTCGAGCTCGGACGCAGATTTCCCGTCAATACAATACCCGCCATCATTTCACCATTGGCGCCATCCAGACTCGTGCACGCGGCCAGGATGATGTCCTCGCGGTCGCCCGGGGTGATGAGCAGCATGCCTGCCTTGAAAAAACTCAACGCGTTGTGTGCGCCCATCGCCCCCACCGTCACATCTTCAACCAGGTTTTGCAACCCGCCCGTTTCGTTCAACATCTCCGCGTCCAATTCCTCGCGGATCAGGCCGATGGTCGGATTGGAAAGCATCGGCCGGTGCGGAATCACGCCCAGCAGCTCCAGGCCCTTGCGCTTGAACCCGCGCCGCGTAAACTCGGTGACATAATCCAGCTTCGCGCCCAGGACCTTGTTCACAATCACCCCGATAATTTCCACCCCCTCCTTCTCGAATAACGCCTGGTTTAGACACACCTCGTCGATCGGCCGGCCAATCCCGCCCTGAGTCACAATGATCACCTTCGCGCCCAAGATTTTCGCCACCGTCGCGTTCGACAAATCAAACACCGAGCCCACGCCCGCGTGACCGGAGCCTTCGCACAGCACAAAATCCTTTTCCCATGCCACGCGGTCGAAGGAATCCATGATTTTTTTGACGAGCGCCTCGTTGTTGGCGGACTGCAAATACTTCCGCGTGAACGCCGGCTC
>DATMLG010000168.1:0-12161 GCA_035570675.1 Verrucomicrobiia bacterium
CGGCCTGCTGGTCGCCCGCAATGCCGGCGATGGGAATCGCGCCGCCGAGCAGGCTGGTTTCGCCATAGACTTCGCAGGAAGACCGCACTTCCGGCAGCATCGCGCGCGGCACGCCGAAGAGCCGCAGGAGTTCGTCGTCCCACGCGCGGGTGTGAATGTTGAAGAGCATGGTGCGCGAGGCGTTGCCGGGGTCGGTCAAGTGGCAGCGGCCGTTGGTGAGCTTCCACGCGAGCCAGGAATCAATGGTGCCGAAGGCGAGTTCCCCGGCGCGGGCGCGCGCTTTGGCGCCGGGCACGTGGTTTAAGATCCATTGCAGCTTCGTGGCGGAGAAATAGGGGTCCAGGACAAGGCCTGTCTTGCGGCGGATGATGGGACCAAGACCGCGCGTTTTGAGCCGGTCACACACCGAAGCGGTGCGGCGATCCTGCCACACGATGGCGTTGCCGACAGGTTTGCCGGTGGCGCGGTCCCACACCACGGTGGTCTCACGCTGGTTCGTGATGCCGATGGCGGCGATATTTTTGGCGGTGAGGCCGGCCTTGCGCAACGCCTGCCGGGCGACGCTCAATTGCGAGGCCCAGATTTCCTGCGCGTCGTGCTCCACCCAACCGGGATGCGGATAGATCTGCCCAAACTCCCGCTGCGCCGAAGACACAATGCGGCCGCCGTGATCGAACACGATGGCGCGCGAACTGGTTGTGCCCTGATCGAGTGCCAGGATGTGTTTCACGGCGAGACTTTGCCCGCCCGCGACGGATAACGCAATCTTGCGAATGTCCGCCGTTCCCCACTGAAACACCAAGTTATTTTGCCGGCAGGGAGCCGACCGGGGCAGCGCTGGCAATAAATTCCTGGCCGGTCCAACCGCCGCCGAGGGCCTTGATGAGTTGCACGGAGGCAATGAGACGCTGGCCGGAAAGCAGGGCGTTGTCGCGTTCGGCCTGCAATGCTTCCCGTTCGGCGTCCACCACCTCGATATAGCTGACGATGCCGGAACGATACCGATCCGTCGCGAGATCCGCGGCGAGACGGGCATTCGTGACCGCGCGTTGCTGGGCCGACGCCTGATCCGCGAGATGATGAATGCTGGAAAGGCTGCTCTCCACTTCACCGAAGGCCACCAGCACCTGTTGCCGGTAATTTGCCACGGCTTCCTCAAAGGCCGCCTGGGAGCGCCGGTAGCCGGCCAGGTTGCGGCCGCCGGCAAAGATCGGCAGCGAAAGGCTTGGGCCAATAGACCAGACGCGGCTGTTCCAACTGAAAAGACTGTCGATATCACCGCTCAGATAACCGCCCGAACCGGTGAGCGTCAGCACGGGAAAAAATGCGGCCTTGGCAACGCCGATGCGCGCATTGGCGGAGGCGAGCTGGCGTTCCGCGTCCGCAACATCCGGGCGCCGCTCCAGCAAATCGGCCGGCAATCCCGCGGGGATTTCAGGAGATTGCGGATTCCAATTGGTCGTGGTGTCGGCAGCGAGATGAAACGAGGAAGGATTACTCCCCACCAAAATGGCGAGCGCGTTCTCCAGTTCGTCCCGCTGTTGCGCCAGCGAGGCGGCTTCAGCCTCGGTCGTGGCCAATTCAGTCTGGGCGCGGGCGATGTCGAGATCATTGCCGATGCCGCCGTTGAAACGGCCCTGCACGAGCTGCACCTGTTCCTTGCGCAAATCAACCGTGCCGGAAACGGTGGCGATCTCGGCGTCCAGCGCCCGGAGCCGGAAATAATTTTGCGCCACGTCCGCCTGAAGGGTCAGCAGAACATTGTCAAATGCCGCGAGCGACGCCTGGGCGTCGGCATGCGCGCTTTCAAAACTGCGGCGCACGCGGCCCCACAAATCAATTTCGTAGCTGAGATCCAGCGGGGCCGAATACGTGTCGGCCGTCAATGTGCCGAAGCTTGGCAACTGGTTCGGAGAATAGCGCTGGCGGTTGAAACTCGGCTCCGCGCTTATGCCCGGCAGCAAATCGGCGCGGGCGATGCGGGCGGTGGCGCGGGCCTCATTGACCCGCGCAAACGCGGCCCGGAGACTTTGGTTGGCAATCAGGGACTGCGCTTCGAGATCGTTCAGATTGGTATCGCCAAAAATATTCCACCAATTTCCCTTGGGGACGCCGTCCAGCGGGCGGCCCACCTTCCATTGTCCCAATTCCACGGCCTTGTAATTCTGCGGAACCGTGTTTGTCGGCTGTTTATAATCCGGGCCAATGGTCAGCATTCCCGCGCGGGCGGAAGAAGGCGACAGCAACGCGGCCATCAGGAGAATTCCCGCCGCGGCTCCCGTCGCGCCCAGCGCGGGGCCTTTGGGTTGAGGCGCAGGAGTTACCGCGGGTTTCCGCGAAGAGCGTCTCATCAGCGTCAGATAAAATACCGGCGTCAGAAACAGGCCGAAAAGCGTGACGCCAATCATGCCCGAAAACACAGCGACGCCCATTGCCTGCCGCATCTCCGCGCCGGCGCCGTGCGCCACGACCAGCGGGAAAACGCCGGCGATGAACGCGATGGAGGTCATCAGAATCGGGCGGAGCCGGAGCCGGCTGGCTTCAATCGCGGCTTGAAACGGGGAAAGGCCCTCCTCGTCCTGTTTATGGCGGGCAAATTCGACGATAAGGATCGCGTTCTTGCAGGCGAGGCCGACGAGCACGATGAGGCCGATTTGCGTGAAGATATTATTGTCACTGCCCTTGAGCCAGACGCCGCTGATGGCGAAGAGCAGGCACATCGGCACGATGAGAATGATGGCCAGCGGCAGACGCAGGCTCTCGTATTGGGCGGCCAGCACGAGGAACACGAGCAAAAGGCAGAGCGGATAAATGTAAATGGCCGAATCGCCGGCGAGGATGCGTTGATACGTCAGCTCGGTCCACTCGTACGTCATGCCCTTGGGAAGCGTTTCTCCGGCAAGTTTGTCGATCAATGCCTCGGCCTGGCCGGAACTGTAACCGGCGGCGGGACCGCCGTTGATTTCCGCGGCGGGATAGCCGTTGTAGCGCAGGGCGCGGTTCGGGCCGTGGGTTTCCACCACCTTCACCAACGCGCCGAGCGGCACCATCTGGCCCTTGTCATTGCGCGTCTTGAGCCGGGTGATGTCCTCAGGACGGTCGCGGAACTGGGCGTCCGCCTGGGCGACGACCTCATAAGTGCGGCCGAAACGATTGAAATCGTTCACATAAAGCGAGCCGAGATAAATCTGCATCGTCTGGAACAAGTTCTCCAGAGGCACGCCCTGTTGCTTGGCCTTGACGCGATCAATGTCTGCGTCCAATTGCGGCACGTTGACCGTGAAGGTGGAAAACACGCTGTCGAGTCCGGGCGTTTGATAGCTTTTGGTGGTGATGCCCTGCAAACCCTGGTACAGCGCGTCGTAACCGAGATCGGCGCGGTCTTCGACGTAGAGCTTGAACCCGCCGATGGTTCCCAGGCCCTGCACGGCCGGGGGCGGCACCGCGAGGATATAGGCATCCTGAATCTTAGAAAACTGCTGGTTCAACGCGGCGGCGATGGCCGGACCGCTGAGCTTCGATGATCCCCTTTCCTCAAAGGGCTTCAAGGTGAAGAACACGATGCCTTCGTTCGGCGATACGCTAAACCCGCTGATGCTCAAACCGGGGAAGGCGACGGCGTCGGCCACGCCGGGTTGCTTGAGGCCGATGTCCGACATGCGGCGGATGACGGCTTCGGTGCGGTCAAGCGAGGAGGCATCCGGCAATTGCGCGAAGGCCACGAGATATTGCTTGTCCTGTGTGGGCACGAAGCCGGTGGGGACCTTGTTGAAACTCCACGCGGTCAGCACCACCAGCCCGCCGTAAACAATGAGCGCGACGGCGCTTTTTCGGAGCACGCTGCCGACCCCCAGGGAATATTTGTTTCCCGCCCAGGCAAAAGCGCGGTTGAACGGACGGAAGAACCATCCGAGCGATTTTTCCATGAACCGGGCGAACCAGTCCTTGGGCTCATCATGATTCTTCAGCAGCACCGCGCACAGGGCGGGGGAAAGCGTGAGCGAACTGAAGGCGGAAATCACCGTTGAAATTGCAATCGTGATGGCGAACTGTTTGTAGAACTGGCCGGTGAGGCCGCTGATGAAAGCCGTCGGCACGAACACGGCGCACAGCACCAGCGCCGTGGCGATGATCGGGCTGGTCACTTCGCTCATGGCGCGTTTGGCGGCGTCCACCGGGGACAGGCCCAGCGCGATGTTGCGCTCGACGTTTTCGACGACGACGATGGCGTCATCCACCACGATGCCGATGGCCAGCACCAAACCGAACAGGGAGAGATTGTTGATGGAGAATCCGAACGCCAGCATTACGCCGAACGTGCCGATCAGGGAGACGGGCACCGCGGCGAGAGGGATGATGGAGGCGCGCCAGGTCTGGAGGAAAATAATGACCACTATAACCACGAGCAAAATCGCCTCGACCAGCGTGTGCACCACCGCTTCGATGGAGTGCCGCACGAAAACCGTCGGATCATAAACCACGGAATAATCCACGCCGTCGGGAAAATTCTTCTTCAGTTGCTCCATGGTGTGGCGGACGTCAGACGAAAGTTGGAGCGCGTTGGCGCCGGGGGTCTGAAAGATGGGCAGCGCGACGGCGGTTTTGTTGTTCAACAATGAACGCAGGGCGTAGCTGTCGGCGCGCAGTTCGATGCGGGCGACGTCCTTGAGCAGGGTCTTCTCGCCATTGGGGCCGGTCTTCACGATGATCTGGCCGAATTCCTCGGGCGAAACCAGGCGGCCCTTGGCGTTGACCTGCAATTCAAAACTCACAGGCTCGGACACCGGTTGCTGGCCGATGGCGCCGGCGGCCACCTGCACATTTTGTTCGCGGATGGCGCTGACGATGTCGCTGGCGGTCAGATTTCGCGCGGCAATCTTGTCCGGGTTGAGCCAGATGCGCATTGCGTAATCGCCCGAGCCGAAAACCTGCACATCGCCCGCGCCCTGGATGCGCGCCAGAACGTCTTTCACCTGAAGCGTGGCGTAGTTGCGAAGATAAACTTCGTCATAGCGGCCTGACGGTGAAAACAAATGCACCACCATCGTCAGGTCGGGCGATTGCTTCGTGGTCGTCACGCCCAGTTGGCGGACTTCCTCGGGCAGCTTGGCCAGCGCCTGGGAGACGCGGTTTTGCACCTGTACCTGCGCCTTGTCCACGTCGGCGCCGAGTTTGAATGTCACCGTCAGCGTCATCACCCCGTCGGGCGTCGCCTGGGAAAACATGTAGAGGGAATCCTCCACGCCATTCACCGCCTGTTCGAGCGGGGAGGCGACGGTCTCGGCAATGGTCTTGGGATTGGCGCCGGGATAAGTCGCGCGCACCACGATGGTCGGCGGGACCACCTCCGGATATTCGCTGATGGGCAGGCGCCACATGGAGATCAGCCCGACGAGGAAAATCACGGCGGAGAGCACGCCCGCGAATATCGGGCGGCGAATGAAGAAGTTGGAAAAGTTCATAGGCTTGGTGATGGTGGCAAAATTATTTTTCGCCGACGGATCAACGCTTGGCGATGCTCAGGCCGCCGTTGTCGGCCACTTCTTGCTGCGGCGTCACCGGCATTCCGGGCCGGACGCGTTCGAGTCCGTTGACGATGATTTTGTCGCCGGGCTGCAGGCCGGAGCGGACGATGCGCTTGCCGTCCACCGCCGGCCCGAGTACGACGGCCTGGTAGGCCACGGTATTGGTGGCGGTGACGGTGAGCACATATTTCTGCGCCTGATCCGTGCCGATGGCGCGTTCAGTCACGAGCAGCGCCGGATACCGCTCGCTCAAGGGAACGCGGATGCGCGCAAATAATCCGGGCACAATCCGTCCATCGTCGTTGGAGAACACGGCGCGCAGGAGAATGCTGCCGGTGTTTGGGTCGACGCGATTGTCAAAGGACTCGATAAATCCGTGGTGAGGGAAATCCGTTTCATCGGCAAGCTGCAGCTCGATGGGGATTTTGCCGTCGCCATTGGTCTCGATTTTTTTGGCCTGGGCGAGGTTGTTAAATTTCAGCAGGGAATCCTCGTCAATGTCCGCATAGACATACACGGGGTTCACCGATACGAGGGTGGTCAGGAGCGAGCTGGTACCCGAGTCGCCGCTGACGTAGTTGCCTTCGGTGAGGAGAGCGCGGCTGACGCGGCCGTCAATCGGCGCGCGAACCTGCGTGTAGTCGAGGTCGAGCTTCGCCGAATCGCGGGCAGCCTCGGCGGCGAGCAATGCGGCCTTGGCCTCCTGAAAGCGGGCCACGCGGGCGTCGCCTTCCTCGGTGGAGATGGCCCTGGTGGTGAGCAGTTGCACGGAGCGATCGGACTCGCGCTTGGCGTTTTCTGCCTGCACCTTGGCGAGCTCGGCCTCGGCTTCGAGCTTGTCGAAGGCCGCCTGGTGCCAGCGCGGGTCAATCACGAACAGCACGTCACCTTTTTTCACGAGCTGGCCCGATTGAAAACGCACTTCCTGGATGTAACCGGAAACGCGCGGGCGGATTTCGACGGAATCCACCGGCTCGGTGCGTCCGGTAAATTCGTCCCACTCGACGAGTTCCCTTTGTTCGACGGGCGCCACCGTCACCGCCTGGGGCGGCGGAGGCGGGGGAGCGGCATTTCCACCGCGGTTGGCAAGGAAGATCACCAAAATTCCAATGGCGAGGACGGGCAGGGCGATGCGTAAAACTTTCTTGAGCTTCATGATATTTTCAGGATTCAGGTTCAGGTTTATCGGGACTGATACGGCAATTTGTCACGCCGCGACCGCGAGCGGACGAGCGAGGCGAACGGCACGCTGATGAGCAGACCACGCGGCGACCTTTTGAACTTTTTCCTCCGCCAGCACGGGCAGCAAAAGCAGGGGCGCAAAGGTCTCGGAGGCCAGGGCGTAAGCCTCGTTCACCGTTTGATATATCAAGCGCTTGCCGAGGCCGGCGTACTCCGCGCTCAATCTTCTTACCAATGACGATTTAAGTTGTTCCGTCAGGACATCCGAGTTGTTATTTTTTATGTTTCTCATATTCGTGGTTGTGGTTAAATTGTTAACTGACCAGTCAATTCTTTTGTTTTCAGCATTCATGCGTGTTTTCACGTTTTTGTTAATTCAGACCGCTCAGACGCCGACGGTCTTCGCCCCGATGAAATCCATGATGGTGGATTCCATGGTTTCCAAAACTTTCAGATCGTTCTGCACCCTGGCTTCGACCAACATCCCGAGCAGCAACGATTCGAGGGTGCGTGCCGCGACCACCGGGTCCTTCACGGTGACGGAGCCTTCGCGGATGGCATCAGCGATGGTGCTTTCAAAATATTTCCGTTTCCAGCTCATCAGCTGCTCGCTCTTGGCGCGGATTTTCTCATCCACCGTGGCCACCTCGCTGCCCACGCTGGCGAAGGGGCAACCGCAGACATGCCCATATTTTTCGGCCTTTTCGTGCTGGTCCGCGTAAATGGCCTGGCAAAGGTTGTGGATTCGCTGCAAGGGCGGCACCTGCGGTGAAAAGATGCGGTCCATGTCCGGGCGCTTCTGCTGCCAGTAGGCGTCGTAAGCCTCCACGACCAAGTCCGCCTTGGAGGGAAAGAAGTGATAAAAGCTGCCCTTGTTGATTCCGGCCCGTTTGCAAATATCATCTACGCTGACGGAGCCGTAGCTGCTGTCCCAGATGAGATCGAATCCCACCTGCAGCAACTTTTCTTTAGTTTCAGACATCTTTTTCATAATCATCGCCAATGCTCTGATTGTTCCGACACTCACACTATCGCACGGCTTGACTGACCGGTCAACTCTTTTTTGAATTATTTTTTGGAGGGTCATTTTCGGCCAAAAAACGGGTAAAATCGGAAATGGCGATGTTTTGTTTCGGAACCACCACCAGCCTTGACGAGTGGCACAGTTTTACCATATTCGTTCCGGCCCCCGGTCCAAGGAAGACTGTCCGATTGCACGGTTAATGGAGGCGGGATAGTTTGCGGGGGTGCGCCATGTCTGATCATCCCGCTGACGAAATACGGCAGAGGCTCGATTCCATTTATCGCGAGGAATCGGGCCGGATTCTGGCCACGCTCATTCGTGTGCTCGGCGACTTCGATCTGGCCGAGGACGCGGTGCATGATGCCTTCTCTGTGGCACTGGAACAATGGCCGAAGGAGGGGATGCCCTCCAATCCACGCGCCTGGCTCATTTCGACCGGGCGGTTCAAGGCGATTGACGCACTGCGTCGCCGTGTTCGCCTCGATGCGTCGCAGGAGCAAATTGCGGAACAACTGGAAACTCAGTCCGGTGAGGCCACGGGATTGGATGATGAGAGAGTTGAGGACGACCGGCTCCGGCTGATTTTCACCTGTTGTCATCCGGCGTTGGCGCCGGAGGCTCGGGTGGCGCTGACTTTGCGCGAGGTTTGCGGGCTGACGACCGAGGAGATTGCGCGCGCCCACCTGACGACCTCGTCAGCGCTGGCGCAGCGGATTGTGCGCGCCAAGGCCAAAATCCGGGATGCGCGCATTCCATATCAGGTGCCATCACCGGCGGAGTTGCCGGAGCGGTTGGATGCCGTGCTTCATGTCATCTATCTGGTATTCAACGAGGGTTACTCCGCGTCATCGGGTCCGAACCTGACGCGGGCGGATCTCTCGGGCGAGGCCGTCAGGCTGGGGCGATTGCTGAACGAGCTCTTGCCGGAGCCGGAGGTCATGGGCCTGCTGGCGCTCATGTTATTGCACGAGTCGCGCAGGGCGGCGAGGACATCGCCGGCGGGAGAATTGATATTATTGGAGAACCAGGACCGTTCGCTCTGGAACCGGGAACAAATCGCGGAAGGCGTGGCGCTGGTGGAAAGCGCATTATCATCCCGCCGGTTCGGGCCTTATACGCTCCAGGCGGCCATTGCGGCGGTGCATTCCGAGGCCGCCAGTCCGGCGGCGACGGACTGGCCGCAAATCGTGGCGTTATACAGTGTGCTGGCGCGCGCCGAACCTTCCGCCGTGGTCGAGTTGAACCGGGCGGTGGCCGTGGCGATGCGCGACGGGCCGGAGGCCGGTTTAAAGCTGATAGACGCGATTCTCGCGCGCGGGGACCTGGCCGACTACCACCTGGCGCATTCCGCACGGGCGGACTTGTGCCGGCGGCTGGGAAAGACGGCCGAGGCGCGTTCTGCGTACGAAAAGGCCCTGGCTCTCACGCAACAGGAGCCGGAACGGCGATTCCTCGAAAAGCGGCTGCGGGAATTGGGGTGAAAATATTTTCGGGGAAGTGTCGAAATCCGGGATTCCCGAACGACTACTTGTAGAACAGACAATCAAAACAAACAAAAACAAACGAAAATACCATGAAATTCATGATGCTGATGATCCCCGCCGTTTATCAAGGTGGTAAAAAAGTGGACCCCGGGTTTACACCCGATCCGAAAAAAATGGAAGAAATGGGCAAGTTCAATGACGAATTGGGCAAGGTCGTTGAAATCATTTCACTGAACGGCCTGCATCCGCTGGCCACCGGCGCGCGCGTCGCGTTCGGCAAAGGCAAACCGACCGTGACCGACGGCCCTTTCATTGAAGCCAAGGAAGTGCTCGGCGGCTATTGGATGGTCGAGGCCAATTCGAAGGAAGAGCTCGTGAAATGGGCGCAACGCTGCCCCGCGGACCCGGGCGACGTGATTGAAATCCGCCAGATTTTCGACGTCGCCGATTTCGCAATCAAGAAATAGGAGAGGCCATGAAATATATCTGCCTGGGCTACATCGAACCGAACAAGTTTGAAACCATGTCCGAAAGTGAACGCAGTGCGATGCTGGACGAATGTTTCACTTACGACGACGCGTTGCGGAAGAACGGGCACTTCGCCGGCGGCGAAGCGCTTCAAGGCCCCAATACCGCCACGACCTTGCGTTGGAAGAACGGCAAAGTGTCGGTCACGGACGGTCCGTACGCCGAAACGAAAGAGCAACTGGGCGGCATTCTGGTGCTCGAAGCGCGAGATCTGAATCATGCCATCCAGTTGATATCGAAGCATCCGGGCGTCAAGGCCGGACCCTTCGAGATTCGACCGGCGGCCGACCTGACCGAAATGATTCGCGAAAGCGCGCAACGGCGGGCAAAAAAGCCAGGGCAATCGAGTTGAGGCCAAGTCGCTGCCAGGGACGATGAAAAGCATGACCACATCCGCCCTGGCGGCGACATTTAAGCAATTGTTCCACGTTGAACTTCATCACGGAGACCATCTCTACTGGCCGCAACTGGACATGGACCTGGACTTGGAATTAATTACCCATCAGGATAAATTTCCGCTCGTGGCGAAGGCTGGAGTGTGATTCCTTTCCGCGTGCTAACGCGCAGAAAAACTTTCCCAACGAGAAAGACTGAATATGGCAACTCGTATTGAAAAGTTCCTTGATAAGGAGGTACAAGACTACCTAATTGCAGATATTGAACGCTTACTCGAATTGCGCCCGGACCACAACGGTCTAAAGGGATGCACGATTCCAACTGCAATGTTTCTTTTCGCAACGGTCGAACTTTTTGGATTCCTCGTTGCGGCTCCGCCGGTCCAGATAAGGGACACGGCAGGCAATATCGAAGCTTGTTTCAGTCATCCGATTTCTGGATTTCCGACGGAGTACACTAAAAGGTCAAAAACTTTGGTTCGGCTCTGTCGGCACGGATTAATGCACCAAATATTTCCGAAAGCATTGGGCATTCGCAAGGTGCCAACCCGAAACACCGATTATTTGCCATTGTTTGAGAGCATTGACGGCTGCGAACAACTCAATGTTGACCGCTTTGGCAATGACGTTTTGTCGATGCTCAAAAACTTCACTGCGAAAATCGCGGTTCCTCGCTGGGAAAACCTAAACAAGCAAATGTCCGAAAGGCTTGATCAAATCAGCGAAAGCGATTTGAGAGAACGGAGAAAATAAAACAGGCAGAGCAACGGGCCCGGTGAGACTCCTTTACGACAAAAAGACGAGGCCAGTTTCGGAACCGCCTATTTGACGTTATTACCCATGTTTTCGAGGCGCGCTGCGAAAACAGGAGACAAATGCGAACCCCCCGGCAAGTGCGATTCCAAGTGTGCTGGTTGATGGTTCGGGAGCCACCGTTAGAGAAATATTGTCGTAATATTGGGTAAGATTTCCACTATCCCCGTTAAAAGCGGTGAAGCCAAATGTTGTTGCTGTCGCTCCGCTAAAATCTGGATGCGAAGGGCCGGTTCCCGTCTGTAGCCTGAAATTCGTTGCATCGAACGAGCCATTAAATGATTCAGTCGTCCACGAAGTCACGAATCCAGTGATCGGAGTTGAAACGATGTCAAGATAGCAGGCCGTCCCTTGCTGTACAATCAGGCCCACAGACTGTCCTTGTCCAAATGACCCCGCCCCTGCAATGACATCGAAACCCAAAACAAATTGAGTTCCGTCCAGAGGTTGTGAAGTCGTCCAATTTGGGTTCACCCCAATTCCCCACGCGGACTCAGTAATCCCTGAACCCGTATGGGTCATTCCCGTTATTGTCGTAACATTCAAACAAGCACCCGGATTCCCTCCCGATGCCTGGAGATTCATGGTTCCTGAACCACCTCCTGAGCCCGAGTTGGTGAAACTCCAAGCAGAGAAGTTGCCGTCGAAGAAATATATTTGGGCGTTGAGAAACTGGCTTCCAGAGAGCAGGAGCAGGCATGTTGCGAGCACAGGCTTCAAAAATTTGGCTGTAAGATGGTGAGGTCGCATAGTGTTGCCGTTTGGTGGCGCTGGCAAGACATACTACCAAGGAAGGGCTGCAAGGGGCCATTCAAAAATCAGCGCATTTTTCAACGCCAAGTAATTTGACAAATGGCTTTGAATGGTGGACGGTGCGGGCGTTGGTTTAGGGCAGGAGGATGCCCCATGAAAGTTGAGACGCCGTCCGCATGTACGGCGTGGCAGTCGAAACGGCGGTCGCGCATGCGGGACTGCCGGGGCGAGTCCTTTGACAATTGAATCGAAAGCAGGGGCGGGCGGTCCTTCCGGACGGGCAATTGGCGTCGGGCTCGGGGCCGGGCAAAGTTACGGAGGGGTGTTTCCACACGGGCACTATGCCGTTCCTCCCAATTCGGGCGAGGGGCGGGTGATTTTACGCGGCAAGAAAAATGGTTACGCGGCAATAGCCGGACGCTTAAGCGGCAATACGCAGCAAGAAAATGAACCTTCG
>DATMLG010000169.1:0-3214 GCA_035570675.1 Verrucomicrobiia bacterium
GGCGGGGGTGAGGTGGTGAGCATTTTCGATGCGGCGGCGACGTATGCGGAAGCGAAGACGCCGCTGATTGTGATCGCCGGGCAGGAATATGGCACGGGCAGCTCTCGCGATTGGGCGGCGAAAGGTACAAATTTGCTCGGCGTGAAAGTCGTCGTGGCGCAGAGCTTTGAGCGGATTCACCGTTCGAACCTGGTGGGCATGGGCGTGTTGCCATTGCAATTCAAGGACGGCACCACGGCGCAGACGCTGCATCTCGAAGGCACGGAAACCTACGATGTGCTGGGGCTGGACGCCAATCTCAAGCCGCAGCAGGATTTGAAGCTGCGCATCACGCGGGCGAACGGCGCGTCGGAGGAAGTGCCGGTGCGATGCCGGATCGATACGCCCATCGAGATTGAATACTACCAGCACGGCGGCATTCTGCCGTATGTGCTGCGGCAGTTGGTGGCGAAGGCGTGACATCATTTTGGAGCGCCGGTCTCCGACCCGGCGACAAGAAGGGAAGCCACCTGATATGAAGATAATGTTCAAACGAGTTGGAGTGGACATGGGTGCTGGTGGAAGGTTATCGCCAATCTTTCCGGGAAGCTATTTCCGTTTTGTGACGATGCCGTGCCATTTCGATCCAGAGCTGTATTACAGATATACATACGGGGATGCGTTGCAGTCCATTCGAGGCAAGCATCACAAAAATCCCACTGCGACGCCGCTTGAAAAGCTTGGAAAAGGAGACGTGCTTGTGTTTTATGCCGGATTTCGTCCCGAAGGAGGGTGGGGCAAACAACTCATCGGTATCTTTGCCTACATTTTTATTGAACGCTTATTCTTTGTAAGCCACAAGGACTCCATAGCGAGGGAGTTTCCGAATTCAAAGACGAACGATTTCCAGAAAATGGGCGGGAGCCATCGCGAATATCAAGTGTTTTTAAGGGAGTTTCGAGGATGGAATCCCCATGCCGATCCCGAAAATGCAAGTTGGTCCAAAAAAGTGGATCATATATTCGTTTGTGGAAATGAGCGTCGTTCCCGGATGCTGTCCAAGGTGGAGATATTGACCGAAATCAACAAAGATGGTAAATACCGCCTGAGCGGCAAGGTTGCCAGTAGATGGGGGCTTAAGCCGGACGATCATACTCGAAACATGCCCCGATCGGTCGAAGAAAGTGCTGTCGAAAAGGTATGGACACGATTGCAACGTCTTCAGTAACGCGCCGGGTCGGAGACCGGCGCTCCGACGAAGAAATGAAAATGCAGGCTCAGAGTAAACGCGAATACCTGCGCCAGTTGACCGGGGAGAAGGCGCGGTGGTCCCGGCCATTAACGGCGGAAGAAAGGAAACTTGGTTTTTCAGGCTGGCATCAGCGTGGTTATCTGCCGCACTGCGATTTTCCAGGTCTGACGCAATTCGTGACCTTCCGACTGGCTGATTCAATGCCCGCGACGCGTCGCCGTGAGTGGGAACATCTGATTAAGATTGAAGACTCTCGTAAAAAGCGAAGCGAACTGGAGGGATACTTGGATCGGGGCTTGGGTGTGTGCCATCTTCGTGACATGAAGTTGGCAAGTACGGTCGAGGACGCATTGAGGCACTTTCATGGTAATCGAATGGAGTTGCTCGCCTGGTGTGTGATGCCAAATCACGTACATGTGCTGGCACGGATCTGGCAGACACCGTTGTGCAAGCTCGTGCTGAGCTGGAAACGATACATTGCCACCTCGGCAGGCGCATCTTCAACGGAGCGCCGGCCTCCGGCCCGGCGGGAAGGCGTAAAACCATCGGGGGCATTGGCTCGGAGAGGGGCGTTACTTGTCCAACGGCTCCGGTGGCAGCGGGATTATTGGGACACTTTCATGCGAGATGAAGAGCAGGAACGGACTGCCATTCGGTATATCGAGAACAACCCGGTTAAAGCCCACCTTTGCAGGTCGCCGGAAGAATGGCCATGCAGCAGCGCACGATTTCGAGATAAATATCGGGGGCTGGTAATTGCAAGGCCATGCAATAATGAAGGAAGACATCTCGCTTGAAGTCCATCGCCTCAATACGCCGGGTCGGAGACCGGCGTTCCAAGGAAGAATGCAGTCGCGGCGACATGTCGGGTGGGAGGTTGGTGGCACAGTGATGAAGCCCATTGCTATAATACGCCGGGTCGGAGACCGGCGCTCCAATGACGGAACAATTCGCGTTGCTGCGACGGTCATCAGCAAATCCGACCGCGAGCATCAGGCGGATGCGGTGCTCCGGATGGAATTGAAACGCGCCGGCGGAATTTCTCGCGAGCAGGGACGGGACATCAGCCGGGCGGTTTTTGCATATTACAGATGGCTGGGCTGGCTTGAGGAGCGCACGCCGGTCGAAAAGTGGATTTTGCGCGCACTGGAACTTGACGGGGCGTTTCAAACAATTCCCGGAGCCATTCCGGAGGCGGAGTTTCGGCGGGCGGTTCCTGACTGGGCCACAGAACAGATGGAAATTTCGGCGGAGTGGTTGCGGACGCTGCAGCGGGAGCCGAAACTTTGGCTGCGCGCAAAGGTGGGGCAGGGGGACGAGCTGGCAAATAAACTGGGTTCCACGCGCGGCGGTGGACACGGTCTCCCGGATGCCATCCTGTACAAAGGAATGGAGGATTTGTTTCGCACGGCGGAATTTCATGCCGGGGAATTCGAATTGCAGGACATCAGCTCGCAGGCGGTTGGCATTTTATGCGAGCCGCAGCCGGGCGAGACGTGGTGGGACGCCTGTGCCGGCGAAGGTGGCAAGATGCTGCATCTGGGCGATTTGATGCGCGGCAAAGGATTAATTTGGGCGAGCGACCGGGCGGAGTGGCGTTTGCAAAAGCTCAAGCGGCGCGCGGCGCGGGCGCGGGTGTTCAATTATCGCGCGGTGTCGTGGGATGGCGGCGCGAAGCTGCCGACGAAGACGAAGTTTGACGGGATTTTGGTGGATGCGCCGTGCAGCGGAACGGGCACGTGGCAGCGGAATCCGCAGTCGCGCTGGACGACCACGCCGCTGGACGTGGCGGAACTGGCAACATTGCAAAAGCAATTGCTGGCAAACGCGGTTCCAGCGTTGAAACCGGGCGGGCGGCTGATTTACTCGGTTTGCACGCTGACCCGGGCGGAGACGGTGGAAGTGCAGGAGGAGATCACGAAGCAGTTCGCAGGATTGGAGCCGATGGCGCTCAAGAATCCGTTGGATGGGGCTCAGTCGGAG
>DATMLG010000170.1:0-6628 GCA_035570675.1 Verrucomicrobiia bacterium
GCATCGCTGTGAATTCGAGGCCGTCAAACCGAAACAGTCCGTTCTGGGTTCCCAGCCAGATGTAACCGTCCTTTGTCTGCGTGATGGTTGAAACCTTGTCCGCCGGCAGGCCGTTCTGGCGCGTCCAGTTCTGGCAATTGAACTGGAAAACCGACTTGTCCGGATCCAGCGCGCGAACGGAAAGAGGGATAAAAAGCAGCCCCAGGGCCACCGCCCATTTCCAACTGCATGATCGCATTTTGTTCATTCCTGCTGGCATACCCCGACAAAATCCTGGCGACCGGATGGATCCAGCCGGTCAGCGGCTTTGCCCGGTTTTCACAGCCGGATCCGGCGCAGAACGCGCGCGTAAAAACGTTACGTGTCCGTATCAATATCGGCAACGGGAGGCGACACTTGAGCCGGTATCGAAATCATCCATGTGTCAAAAGTCAGTTTGGCTCGTCGGGTTTCGGGAACTTTCCAAGGCGGGACAACAATGCATCCAACAAAAAATAATGTAAGATATTGATGCCAAGATATTAAGGCGACTGGCTTCGTCGAAACAATGAAGCGCCTTGCGGCCTGCCTTGGCGATTGGGCCGACCATTTTGACTGAACGGATTTTCTAGTTTTTTGTCCACTTAACAGTAAAATTTCACGACAAAATGAATACCGGAATCAGCGCCATCAATAACGCCGTTGCGGAGTCCAGCGCCTTCGTGCGGCCATTATTCAATGAAATCAGCAAAGTCATCATCGGCCAGACCTACCTGGTCGAGCGGCTTGCCATCGGCCTGCTGGCCAACGGCCACGTCCTGCTGGAAGGCGTGCCGGGTCTGGCCAAAACCCTGTCGGTCAAGACACTGGCCGCCACTCTCGATGTAAAATTCGCCCGCCTCCAATTCACGCCGGACATGCTGCCCGCGGACGTCATCGGCACGCAGATTTACAATCCCCAGTCCGGCGGGTTTTCCACGCGCCGCGGCCCGATCTTCGCCAACCTTGTGCTCGCGGACGAAATCAATCGCGCACCCGCC
Organism: Verrucomicrobiia bacterium; assembly: GCA_035570675.1. Taxonomy (GTDB): domain Bacteria; phylum Verrucomicrobiota; class Verrucomicrobiia; order Limisphaerales; family Pedosphaeraceae; genus DATMLG01. The sequence continues at coordinate 1,020 of DATMLG010000170.1, forward strand.
AAGGTCCAGAGCGCATTGCTTGAGGCAATGCAGGAAAAGCAGGTCACCATCGGCGAGCAGACCTTCAAGCTGGATGAGCCGTTTCTCGTGCTGGCCACGCAAAATCCCATTGAACAGGAAGGCACCTATCCGCTGCCCGAGGCGCAGGTTGATCGTTTCATGCTCAAGCTGAAAATCGGCTACCCGTCCCGCGCCGAGGAGCGGCAAATTCTGGACTTGATGGCTCATACCATCGATCTGCCCAAGGCCCAGGCGGTGGTTTCACCCAAGCAAATCATGGAAGCGCGCCGCATCATCAACGACATCTATATTGACGAAAAGGTGAAGGATTACATAGTAGATATCGTGTGCGCCACACGCGAGCCGGAGGCCTACAAGATTCAATTGAAGGATTTCATCCAGCTCGGCGCCTCGCCGCGCGCAACGATTTCCCTGACGCTGGCGGCCAAGGCCTACGCCTTCCTGCGCGGACGCGGTTATGTGACCCCGCAGGACGTCAAAACCATCGGCATGGACGTGCTGCGCCACCGCGTCACCATCACCTACGAGGCCGAGGCGGAAAATAAAACCAGTGAAACGGTCATTCAGAAGATTTTTGATGAACTGCCGGTGCCGTGATGTCCGTCATGATTCCCCGCGAAATCCTTAAAAAAATCCGGCAGATTGAAATTCGCACGAACCGGCTGGTGAGTGAAACACTCGCCGGCCAGTATCACAGCGTCTTCAAGGGGCAGGGGATGAATTTCGAGGAAGTGCGCGAATATCAACCTGGCGACGAAGTGCGCTCCATCGACTGGAATGTCACCGCGCGGATGAACCATCCGTTCGTAAAAAAGTTTGTCGAAGAACGCGAGCTGACGCTGATGCTCGTGGTGGACGTGAGCGGTTCCGGCTTGTTTGGCTCCGGCGAACAATCCAAGCGCGAACTCGCCGCGGAGATAGCTTCCGTCCTCGCCTTTTCCGCCATCCGCAACAACGACAAGGTGGGGCTGATTCTGTTCAGCGAAGAAGTCGAAAAATTCATCCCGCCGCGCAAGGGTCGCCGTCATGTGCTGCGGGTGATTCGTGAAATACTTTTCTTTTCGCCGAAACGCCGCGGGACCAATTTGAATCTCGCGCTGGAATTCCTTACGAGGGTCACGCCGCATCGCGCCATTGCTGTGGTGGTTTCGGATTTCTTGGGCCAGAACCTCGGCAGCCGCGGGCCGTCTGCCCGGTCGCGCCGTCCGGCTTCGGTGGTGGCGCTGCCCCAATCGCTCGCGCTCGCATCCTTCACCGCGCTGCGGCAGGCCAACCGCCGGCACGATGTCGTTGCCATTCAAATTACTGATCGGTATGAGTTGCAGTTGCCGGCGCTGGGCCGGCTGGTGCTCAAGGACGCGGAGACGGGCGAGGTCGTGGAGGTGAACACGGGCGACCACCGCAAGCGCGCCGCTTTTGAGGAGCGGCAGGCCCGGGCGCAATCGGAATTGCAGCGCCTTTTCCGTTCGGCCCGGATAGATTCGATCCAATTGCGCACGGACCAGCCTTATACTTCGGAACTCGGCCGCTTTTTTGAAACGCGTGAAAAACGCCGCCTGCACGGATGAACACCAACGCGCTCATCATCCCGAATTCCAGCACCGCGGCCACTGCGGCGCCCGCCGCAACTGACATCCGCGGCATCAAACCACCCATCGTCATTCCCAATTACTGGATTTGGTTATGGGTCGCGCTGGCCATCATCGTGGTGGCCGCTGGTGCCATCATTGCCTACATGCTCTGGCGGCGCAAAGCCGCCCGGCCGCCACCGATCCCCTATGTACCCCCGCATGTGCGCGCCCGGCAAAAACTTCAGGAAGCTATGGCGTTGATCGGCCAGCCACGTCCCTTTTGCATTCTTGTTTCGGACACCACCCGCCTCTATCTTGAGGAACGTTTTGATTTTCATGCCCCTGAACGGACCACGGAGGAGTTTCTTTACGAATTGCAGGCGAGTGACCTTCTCCTGTCGGACCAAAAACAAAGTCTTGGCGAATTTCTTTCAGTCTGCGACATGGTCAAGTTTGCGCGCTACGAGCCGGGCCCGTCGGAACTCCAGGCCTTGCACGATTCCGCCACGCGCCTGATTGACGAAACGGAGCCGCAACCCGAACCGGCATTGGAAACCACGGCTCCTGCCATTTCCGCCACGGCATGACCTGCGCCCATCCATACTTGCTGCTGCTCCTGTTATTGTTGCCCGTGCTGATGTGGCTTAAGGGCCGCCACGGACGCCAGCCAGCCTTCCTATATTCGTCAGTGCAACTGGTCAAGGGCATTGTCGGCATCACGCAGTCGCGCGCGGGGGGCATGCTGCTGAAATTGCGCTGGCTGGCGCTGGCGTTTTTGATCTTTGCATTGGCCCAGCCGCGGCTGACTCTCAGCGAAACGCAAATCAAGGCCAGCGGAGTGGACATTGTTGTGGCGCTGGACATGTCCGGGAGCATGAACGCGGAAGATGACGGCTTCGTCTTGAACGGGCAGCAAACGACGCGTTTCCTGCTTGCGCGGGATGTGCTCAAGAAATTTGTCGGCAAACGGCCCAATGACCGTCTGGGGCTGGTCATCTTTGCGGCCTACGCCTATGTCGTGGTGCCGCCCACCCTTGATCACGACTTTCTGCTGGAGAATCTTGATCGCATGGCTGTGGACATGGAAGGCTTTGACAATCGTTCGACCGCCATCGGTTCCGCGCTGGCCACTTCCGTGAACCGCCTGCGTGATGTGCAATCGAAAAGCAAGATCGTGATTTTAATGACCGACGGCGAAAACAATGCGGGCAAGATTCCACCGCTCACCGCCGCCGAGGCGGCGGAAGCCCTGGGGGTCAAAGTTTACACCATCGGTGTGGGCACGCACGGTAAGGCGCGTATCGCCGTGGGTGTGGACCAGTTCACGGGTCAAAAGATTTACGCGGAGCAACCGGTGGATGTGGATGAGGACACACTTAAAACCATCGCGAAGATGACTTCCGCCAAATATTATCGCGCCGACAGCTCGGATACCTTGAACAAGATCTATGATGACATTGACCGGCTGGAGAAGACCGATGTGGAGGTCAAGAAATACACCCAATTCCAGGAATTGTTTCCCTGGGCCATCATTGCGGGGACAGTGGTGCTGTTGTTGGAGGTCATTCTGAATCAAACCCTCTGGAGGAGGCTGCCATGAACCTCGGCGCTCCGCAGATGCTCTGGTTGCTGGTGGCCTTGGTGCTGCCGTTGATCTTGTTCTTCTGGTGGGCATGGCGCGAGCGCCAGCGATTGATCAAGCAATTCATTTCCGCCCGGCTTCTGGCGATTCTCAAGGTGGGTGTTTCCGCCACCCGCCAGAAGGCGCGCATGGCGATGATTGTGGCCGCGGTCGCACTCCTCGTTCTGGCCTTGGCCCGGCCGCAATGGGGATTTACGCAGGAAGAGGCGCGCCAACGCGGCCTGGACCTTATCATGGTGGTTGACACTTCCAACAGTATGCTCGCGGAGGACGTCCAGCCGAGCCGGCTGGCCCGCGCCAAACTCGCCGCCCTTGATCTCGCCCGCCGCGCCCGGACCGACCGGCTGGGCCTGGTGGCGTTTGCGGGCAGCGCTTTTCTCGAATGCCCGCTCACGCTGGATGACGCCGCGTTCAGTGAGAGCGTGGCGTCGCTCGACACCCGCACGATTTCGCAGGGCGGCACGGCCATCGGCGAAGCCATTGATGAGGCGCGGAGGGCGTTCAAGAAGGACTCTGGCAATCACAAGGTGGTTGTGCTTTTTACCGACGGCGAAGATCATGACAGCGACGCGGTCGCGGCGGCGGAAAAGGCGGCGGCGGCGGGCGTCATCATTTTTACAGTCGGCATTGGCACGCCGGAGGGCGAATTGTTGCGCATTCACAATGAGCGGGGGCAGCTCGATTACATCCGGGATGAACAGGGCAACCCCGTCAAGTCGCACCTGAATGAGGAGCTGCTGCAACAAATCGCCCAAGCCACCAAGGGTTTCTATCTGCACCTCAGCGGCACCGGCACGATGGACACCCTGTATGACCGGGGTATCGGGCCGCTGCCGAAGTCGGAAAATTCGGCCCGGCTGTTCCAGCGTTATGTCGAGCGATTTTACTGGCCGTTGGGCTTCGCCATTGCGTTATTGATCGCAGAAATGTTCCTGCCTGAACGCAAAAGAAAACGTTCCTCCCCGGCCGCGGCCGACCGCGCCGCAACTACGGGCTGGGCGGAAACTGCCGCGCTGATTTTGTTGCTGGCCGCTCCGTTGGCTGCCCACGGTGGCGCTTCCAGCGCCCTGCAGGAATATAACGACGGAAAATTTCAGGACGCCCTCAAGGATTACAATCGGTTGCTCGAAAAGAAGCAGGACGATCCGCGGCTGCACTTCAATGCCGGTGCCGCGGCGTACCAAGGCAAAAAGATGGACGAGGCGGTCAAACAATTCAGCCAGGCCCTGACGTCGCCCGATTTGGAATTGCAGCAGCGCGCCTATTATAATCTTGGCAACACCTTTTACCGTCTTGGCCAGGAACTGCCGGACGCCTCCAAGAAGCAAGAGACCTGGGAGAAGGCGCTCCAGCAATACACGAACGCCCTCAGCTTGAACAAGACGGACAGCGACGCGGATTTCAACCGCTCCTTCGTGGAAAGGCAATTGGAAGAATTGAAGAAGCAGCAATCCCAGTCCCAGTCGCAGAACGACAAACAACAACAGAAGGGCAAACAGGACCAGAAGAACCAGGGCCAGGATAATTCTCAACAGGACCAGCAGGATCAACAGAAGGATTCACAATCGCAGCAAAATCGGGACAAATCCCAACAAGATAAGAATTCGCAGGCGCAAAATCAGGATCAACAGAAATCCGAACAGCAGAAGCAGCAGGATCAGCAAAAGCAGGACCAGTCCCAGGCGCAGAAACAAGACGATCAGCAAAAACAATCAGACAAGCAGGACCAGTCGGGACAAGACCAGAGCGCCAGCGAGGCAAAAGAGAAATCAGACGAGGAAGCCAAACAGGAGGCCGCGATGATGGCCGCCGGCCAGATGACGCCGCAACAAGCGAAGCAATTATTGGACTCCCAAAAGGATGACGAACAAGTGCTGCGACTCGCCCCGCCCAACAAGAACACGCTCCAAAGCGGTTCCTTCAAGAACTGGTAGCAACGGAAAATTCCCGCCGCCGCCGTTCGTCGTGCTATTCAGCCTTCTTGGCCTTGCCGGATTTCTCCGTCTTTTCGCCCTTCGCGGCACGCGGCTTTTTCTCGGACTGCTCCGGTTGTTCCGGCGCAGCGGCGACAGGTGCGGCCGCGCGTTCAGGACGGCGTCCGCGTCTCTCGGTGCGGTCATCCCTTTGTCCGGTGGTCTGCGGCGTCTCAACCGGCGCCGGCAATGGCGTGCTGCTTTCCACGCGGACCTTCAGCTTGGTCACGACATCGGCGTGCAGGCGAAGTTCAACTTCATGTTCGCCCAGCGCGCGAATCGGGTGTTCCAGGTGAATCTTCTTTTTGTCCAGCGACACATCAAACTGCGTCTTCAGCTGGTCGGCAATCGCGCCCGACGTGACCGAGCCGAACATCTTGCCGTCATCGCCCGTCTTGACCG
>DATMLG010000171.1:0-9989 GCA_035570675.1 Verrucomicrobiia bacterium
TTCGGGTCAATCACCCAAAGTTGATAGTCCCTGTCCGCCGCCAGCGGCTTGAGGTTTTGCACCAGGAAAACGCCGCTCTGCCGGTCGTTGTCCCACAGGCTCACCGCCACCGCCTTGGGCTCTTCCGTGAGCAACGAATTCAACATCGCGATGCGCAAATTCTCCAGCCGGTTCGTCTCGCTTAATTTCGCCACCGTCACCCTCAAGTCCTCCGTCTGGCCCTTCAACGAATCCGCCAACTGGTTCAGGTCGGTCAGCTTCTTCGCTTGCGCGTCCAGCTTCTCCTGCATCTTGTTTTCCTTCGTGAAGGAAACCACGCACAAAACTGCCAGACACGCCGCCAGCGCCCAGGGGAACCATGCCAGCGCGCTGTCGACTCGCGGCGGATTCACCGGCAACGCCGTGATTTTTTTCCGCGCTTCAATCTGGTCCAGAATTTTCTGTTTCAACGCCGGCGGCGGATTCACCCGCGGCACCGTGCCCGCCAGCGCATCCCGCGAGACCCGCAGCGCCTCCACCAATTGTTGCAGTTCCGCGTCCCGTCTCAACTCCGCCTCAAATGCCGCCAGTTCTGCGGACGGCAGCGTCCCCAGCACGTACAAGCTCGCCTGTTCTTCCCTGCGCTCGTCCATCATAGGAATCCCTCCAACTGGTCGCGCAGTTTGAGCATCCCGCGCCGGATCCGCGCCTTGACGGTGCCCAGCGGCTCCTGCAATTTCTCCGAAATCTCGTTCTGCGTCAGGCCGCTGAAGAACGCCATTTCAATCGCGCGCCGCTGGTCCTCCGGCAGGCCGGCCACCACGTTGCGGATTAATTCCGCGTTCTCCTTGCCGTGCAAACGCTCGTTCGCCGTCGGCGAATTTTCCGGGCCCGACGCCGCCTCCACCGTTGCCTGCTCCATCAGCCTGGCCCGCCGCTGCGACGCCCGGATCCGGTCAATCGCCTTGTTCCGCACCAGCGTCACCGCCCAGCTCGCCGGTTTGCCCAGGAGCGGATTATACCCGCCCGCCTTGTCCCAGATTTGCAGGAACACCTCCTGCATCACATCCTCGGCTTCGCTCGCATCATTCAGAATCTTCACCGCAATGGAAAACAACAGGCCGGAATACTGGTCGTAGAACAGGCCGAAAGCCGTGCGATCCCCGTCGCCGATGCGGCGGAGCAAATCCACGTCGTTCGTTTGGGCCGTCTCGCTCATGCCATCATCGGCCCGCCACGATTGAAATCGCGCCGACAAATTCAACTCCATCCATGGGCTCTCGATGCATGCGCACTGAAACATAAACAAACAAGCCAGGTCACACAAGTACCGTGACCTGCCCATTAAACGCCCGCCGCGCCCGCCCGGATGCATCCAGCATGTCTCTCTTCCCTGCATCCAACGAGCCTCGGCGCGCGTTTGATCTATGTCAGCCAATGACAATTCTTACCATGAATCGCAGTTCGTCCATCCCTCCCACAATACGCATTCCAATCCTGTTCGATCATCAGCCGGAGGTCGTCATAAGGATTTGCACCCCCAACCGCCCGAGCTTCACGCGGCGACGAAAGAGAAGTGACCGCTTCCGCCTCTACCTTGCTTTTCGGCCCGGCGCATCCGTCCGCCTCAGCCGGTAGCCGCCGATGTTAGTCGCCGCCGAAATGGCCTACTCGTTCAAGCGGCCTTAAGCGGCCCAAAGCGGCCCAACCCGGTTGAATTCCCGGGCGCAGTTGCGGGAAATCAACCACTTACGTTGAAATCCGTAATCTGAGGTAGCACCCGCGTCCCGGGGGTCCGTCTGGGCGTCTCGTCCAAACATTGCTTCGCCCTGTTTCCCCGCGCTTTTTTTATCCGACACAATGCGACTTATTCCGACTTTTTCTGACACTTAACTTGGAAACCAACCACTTGCGTCGAATAAGTTTCCTCCATGCCCTCGTCTTGGAAGGCGTTGTTTCGTAGCTGTGCGACTCCGCGTCTTGCGTTTGTCCATTGTAATGTTTCAACGGCCAGCCTCGACGGTTCCCCATCGGGGTTCAACGATGTAACGACCGATTCAATTTTCAAAGAACTCGCGTCTGCGCCTTTTTCTGCTCACGGTTTGCCGCTCACAGCTCACGCTTTCCGCCCCTCCAACGCCTCTAATTCTAGCACTGCCCGCTCATCTGTCAAATCACCCAGTGTCCCCTGCCTAAAACGAGCGTCAGATTGTTATTGTTCATTACAGCGACCTGTGCGACATTTTGCCTGCACCCCATCCGTTATGTCGCGTAAGGAGTCTACATCAGCTATCGGAACTGGAACCGGCGAGAATTCGGCGTCGGATATTTTGGAACAACTCGTGGCTCGCGCCGCACAGGCCTCGGCCAGTGATATTCACCTTCAAATGACCGGCAAGACCGCCCAGGTCGCCTTCCGCCTTGACGGCGTGATGACCACGGCCATGGATCTTCCCGAATCCGTCGCCGAACGCGTTTTTGGGCGGATAAAATTTCTCGCCAGACTCAAAACCTACCAGGAATTCCTCCCCCAAGACGGGCGCATCGACAAGAGCGCCCTCAGCTCGCAAAACGACGTGCGCGTCGCCACTTATCCCGCGGTGGTCGGTGAAAAGATCGTGCTGCGCCTCTTTCACACCGGGAACGCCCGGTCTTTGCGTGAATTGAGCCTGCCCGACCGCGCCTGCGACGAATTGGAACGTTTCCTCCGCCAATCCGCGGGGCTGCTCCTCCTCACCGGCCCCGCCGGCAGCGGCAAGACCACCACCATTTACGCCTGCCTGCGATTTCTTTCCACGTTGGGTGGACGGCACGTCATCACCGTCGAGGATCCGGCCGAACAAATCATTCCGGGCATCATGCAGACGGAGATCAACGAACCACGCGGCCTAACCTTTCCCGTGGCCGCGCGCCATTTGCTTCGCCAGGATCCGCAGGCGTTGGTGATCGGCGAAATCCGCGACGAAGAAACCGCCAGCATCGCCGTACGCGCCGCCTTGACCGGACATCTTGTGATTTCCACCTTGCACGCCGGTTCCTGCCAGGGCGTGCTCGAACGGTTGCAGGTCATGTGCTCGGACCACTCGGCCCTGGCCGCCGCCGTGGAACTGTTGTTCAACCAGCGGCTCATCCGCCGCCTTTGCCGCGATTGCCAGGGCGCCGGTTGCGACGCCTGCCTGCGCACCGGCTATCATGGCCGCGTGCCGCTCGTTGAGTGGCTCAAGATCACCGATTCCTCCCGCCCGGCCATCCGCCGGCAGGAATTTCACAGCCTCGTGCCACAACAACCGCTGGATACGTCCGCCAAGGAACTCTTGCGCCAGGGAATTACCAACGAAGCCGAGTACCGGAGAATCTTTGGATTATGAAATACGACGAGTTCGCCTTTTTCAACCAGCAACTCGGGGCCATGCTCCGTGATGGCATCCCGCTCGAAGGCGCGCTCCGCCAGCTATGCTCCAACATGGAGCGCGGCCAGTTGCGCACGGAACTGGAGTTGCTCGGGGCTGACCTCCAGGGTGGCACGCCCTTGAAAACCGCGCTCGCGGCCCGCAAGTTGCCCGATTTTTACTCCCAGATGGTGGAAATTGGCGCTCGAAGCAACGACCTGCCCGGCGTTCTGCTTATGCTCGCGGATTATTATCGCCGCGTGGATTCCATCTGGACCCGCCTGAAAGGCTTGATGGTCTATCCGCTGATGGTACTCATCGCGGCTTTCGCTCTGTCCTGCCTGTTTGGTTACCTCGGCATTCGGCTGTTTTTCAGTAGTATTCCAGAAATGTCGCAGTTGTTGGAAGAGCTGTATATGGGCTATTCGCCACAACCCGCAGTGATTTTGGGAATCTTTATCCCGCCTGTTCTCATCGGTGCTCTTCTTGCATTTTGGGTGATTTTTTTGAGTGTTCCCGCCGTGAATCGGGCCTTCCGTTGGCGGCTGCCCGCCTTCAGGGATGCCAAACTGGCCCAGCTGGCCTCGGGAATGCAAATGATGCTAAAGTCCGGCGAAAACCTGGACGACGCCATTGGCCTCCTTCAAAAAATGGAACTTGGCAGCCCTGCCGGCCCTGAACTTGCAAAATGGAAAAGCCAGCTTGCAGGCGGTCGCGGCAAGTTCACCCAAATGGCAGTGCCGGGAAAAGTGTTTCCGCCAATGTTTATCTGGCTCGTGGCCAATGCAGGAGAGGACTTGGCTGGAGGTTTTCAGAGCGCCGCCGAGATCTACGACGCTCGCGCCATCAACCGCATTGAGATGTTCCTCTATGCCGCCCTGCCCGCCGCGATCCTCGGGTTGGGGGTGCTCATCATCTGCCAAATACTTCCCATGCTGAGGATCTTTGGCGCATTTTTGAACGGCGTGGGGGGAGGAATGATGTAGTCCGGACCATGGATATGACTCAAAGCCCGATACTCGTGATGTTGATGGAAGTGGATTGGTTCTCCATTTCCTTTTTCCCGATCAAGGTGCTCTTGTCTGGCTGGGTTTTCCTCTGTCTCGTATCGCTGCCGCCGATGCTCTTCCTAAGCTATGTCTGTCTCAGTCGCCCATTGCGACGCCAGGAACGCGCAAGGTTGATTCTTGATTTGATCGAAACAGGGACGAGGGACGGACGGCGCATCGAAGAAACAATAACCTCCGTCTCGGCCAGTCGGGATCCTTCACTCGGCATCCATTTTCATTTGCTTGCCGCCTGCCTGGAACAGGGACTTCCTCTATCGCAGGCGCTCGACCGGGCTCGCGGCGTTCTGCCCCCGACAATCGTTGCCATGCTGCAAGCCGGGTTGAAGATAGGCGATTTGCAAAAGGTTTTCCCGGCGTGCCGCCAGTTGTTGAAAGATGCCGTTTCCCAGACCCGGGGCGCTGTAAATTATTTGGTTCTTCTCGCTTTCCTCACCACACCAACAACCCTCTACGCGTTATTGATCCTGTCAGTCTTCGTTCTTCCCAAATTTACGGAAGTGATGAATGAAATGATGCCCAACTCGCCCATGGGCGTTGCGCCAGCGCCTCCGCATACATGGCTGTTTGCCCTGTTGCAATTGCCGATACTTTTTGCGTTGTGCTTCCTGGCCGTTTGCTACATCGGCGGCCCGGCGTTGAATTCCCGCTTCCGAAGGATTTTTGGCAGTGTTCCCGACCGCATTCAATACACATTCCCTTGGCGCAGAAAACGCATGCAACGTGATTTCTCCACCATGCTCGCCGTCCTCCTCGATGCCGGGGTGCCGGAATCCGAGGCCCTTGAATTGGCGGGCGATTGCACGGCCAATGACATCTTCCGGCAACGCGTCGCGCGAGCGCGTGCAGGTCTGGCCCAAGGCTTGAAACTAGCGCAAGCCGTCGAAATGATTGATGATTCGGGTGAATTTCGCTGGCGGCTCACCCAGGCCATCGGCCGCCAGGGCGGATTCGTTACGGCCATCGCCGGATGGAAAGATGCGCTCGACGCCAAGGCGTTCCAACAGGAGCAGGCCACGGCTCAGGTTGCCACCACCGCGCTCGTCCTGCTCAACGGCGTTTTTGTCGCCACCATCGCCCTGAGCATCTTCGGAATGCTCATCTCCATCATCAACGCCGAACTGCTATGGTAACCCGGGCGCCCTTCACTCCATCACCGCCCCGCCCGCGAAGCGGAGCCCGTCGGAACAGACAGCGCGGCTCGTTGATCGCGGAAGCGCTCGTCGCCATCGGCATCTTTTCCATTGCCGCTCTTCCGCTCATGTCCTCCATTGTTTTCGTGCAAAAACACCTGCGCGGCTCCTATCAGCACGCGGTGGCCATGGAGGCCGTTGACGGCGAAATGGAAATACTCCTCGCCGGGGAATGGCGCGAATTTCAGCCCGGCACGCAGCCGTACGAGCTCCATGGTGACGCCGTGAAAAACCTCCCTCCCGGCCACGCCGAGCTCACCATCAACGGCCGGCATGTCCGCCTCGAATGGACGCCGGATCGGCATGGCGGAAAAGTTGTCAGGGAGGCCGACGTCCGATGAAGACCGGGCTGTCATGCTCGTTTCCATGGACCCGTCGCTGCCGCGGGGCAATCATGTTGATTGACTGCATGGTTTATCTGGCCGTCTTCTTCGTGATCACCGGTCTCGCCCTCTCCATCTTCTACCGTTGCTCGGACGGTTCGCGGTTGGTCGGCCGCACTGCCGACGACATATCGTCAACCGTCAGTGCCGGGGAACGCTGGCGCGACGATGTGCGTCAGGCCACCGTACCTTTGCGCGTCGAGGACTTTGCCACAGGCCAGTTGGTCACGATATCCACCACGAACGGCGCAATCCGCTATCGCTTCTCCGATGGCGCTGTCTGGCGGCAGAACGGCGACAATGCCGCTTGGACATCCGTCCTCTCCCGCGTCAAATCCTCAAGCGTGACACCGGATAACCGCCATCGCGTTACCGCCTGGCGCTGGGAAGTGGAACTGAAGCCGCGCCAGAAATTTCCGCGCACCTTGCCGTTGTTCACCTTCGAAGCCGTGCCCATGGCCGGCGCAAATCCATGAAAATCTTCCGCTCACTGAATAAACCTCGTCGCCAAAAAGGCTCGGCCACGTTGGTCGTGCTCACACTCTTGTCCATCATGGTTGTCCTCGAAACGGCCGAATTTGCCGCCGCCCGGCATCTTGACTCTGATTTGCGCCTCATTGAAAAGCGGCAGTTGCTGCGGCTCAACCGCTCCTCACCAAAACAGACCACAATCTTGGGTGATCATCAGTTCCATGGATAAAGTTCAGACCATCGAAGGCTCCCTCCGTTGCTTCTGGCGCAGCCTTTTCGGGCTGATTCCAGTACTCGGCCTCCCCTTCGCCATTCATTCCGTTTTCGTTGCGCGGCGCTTGCGGCGGGACGGGCACGGGCACTGGAACCCGGCGGGGCGTTACCTGAACTGGGGCGCCATCTTCGGCTGGATTGGAATTGGGCTGACCGTCATGGCCTGCGTCGCGGTTACTTTGTTCGTGATCCACATCTATTCCGACGGCAACTCGAACGATTAACTCCGCGTCGCCGTCAACTGAAACCCCGCCAAATCCCGGGCTTCGCTCACTTCGCGGCGGAGTCCACTGCCGTGCGGCCGGGAGCCTTGATGTAACTATCCGCCCATTTCAAAAATGTCGGCCAGTTCGGGACGTCCGTGTGCCCGCCGTCATGTTGGCGCCATGCCAGTTCGCCGTCAACCAGCGCCGTGTTCACCGGAGGCATCGGGTCCGTCAGATAATCGCCGGGCGTCCCCAAATCCTTTTTGCCCAGCAACCGGAAAACCGGCCCCGCCGCCACCGCCGCCATGAAGCTGCCATGTTGATCCACCCAGGTGCCTTCTGCGCCGGGGCCTGACGAACCGCCGTAGCTGATAAAGGTCGGCCGCGGCGCGCACAACGCAATCAGTTCATGCGCGTCCACCGGCAAATCGCCCGGCGTCAGCGGCCCGCCGTATTTCAGGAAATTGCCCGCCATCCAGTGATACTCCCCCGAACCCGTGAGATTCTCGACGAGTTCGCCCCAGTTGCGCCGCGAAAGTTTCGCCCCGCCTTCGCCCGAAGAACCCACCAGCGCAATCGCAAATCGCTGGTCGTACGCCATCGTCACAATCGTGGCCTTGCCGAAACGCGACAGGCCCTCGATGCCCACCTGCTTGGCGTCCACGGCCGGGTCCGTTTCAAAATAATCCAGCGCGCGGCTCGCGCCCCACGCCCACGCGCGCAGCGCCCCCCAGTCATCCGGCTTGCGCGCCTGCCCCTGGTTGCACAACCCGATGATGCCCTTGGTCAACCCCGCGCCATTGTCCGCCTGATAACTCGTGGGAACAATGACCGCATATCCCCAATTCTTGGCCAGAAGCTGCTGCTGCCACGTCGGCCCGCCGCCGCCGCCCCCAAAGCCTCCCCCAAATCCACCGCGGGCAAACCCGTTCGTCCCACCGAAACCATTCGTTCCGGCAAAGCGATTCGTTCCACCGAATCCGCCATTGGTTCCGCGACCAAAACCGTTGGCCCCCCCGCCGCGACGCCCCCCAAAGGCTCCAAAGCCGCCAAAGCCAAAATCCATCATCACCGGGACCGGTCCCGCGGCATTGGCGGGCGTCGTCAGCGTCAGTTGAATGTCAACACTGATGGCCGGATACGACGAATTGTCCACATGCCCGACCAGTTCCTTTGTAATGATGGGCACTCCGCCGTTCGTCCCATGAATCGTATTCGTCACCTCCCAGGTCACCTTCGGCACATTGGCCGGAACCCGCCCGTAAACTTCGCGGTCAAAATCCTCCACAATCTCCGGCCGCCGCTCGTTCCACCACATTTCCGGTGTCGTGACCTTTTGTCCATTCTTCATGACGAGCGGGTCTGGCAGATTGGGAAACGGATTGGCCTTCGCTTCGTCGGTGTTCTGCCAGTTGGTGGCCTGGCGGTTCATGCCCTCGGCGCCCTGCCGCAGTGCCTTGATGCCCAGTTGATTCATCATGTTCTGATGGTCCTGGTTTGCGCTCCAATTCATTGGGGCGGGCAGATTCGTGCCGGCGGGTTCTGTCGCGGCCTGCTGCCCTCGGCAATAATCCGGGCCCAGGGAAATTGCGAGCGGCAGGACGAAAATGCAAAATGATTGAATTCGCATAATTAATTTGAGTGGTGAACTATTGCCGCATTATTGGGGTTTCACCCTCTCGCGTCAATTAGAGTGTTTCATACGTCCGAGCCGGCCGAATGTCCGTCCGCGGTTAATTGACTTGAAAATCCCGCACGTTGCCCGATGCTTTCCTCCTGAAGAAATTATCGTGTTCCGTGCAAAACGACACTTTGACACCCGGCCCCCTGCGTCTGCTGCATCTTGAGGACAAGGCGGATGAAGCGCAACTCGTCCGCCTCAACTTGTCCGACGATTTTCCGGGCCTGCATATCACCCATGTGCCGGACCGCGCCGGCTTCCTGGCCGCCATCAAGGGCGGCCCGTTCGACCTGATCCTGCTGGACTACTCGTTGCAGGGATTCGACGGCATGGAAGCCCTCCAAACTGTCCGCGCCGAAGCTCCCGAAACTCCGGTGATTTTTCTCTCCGGCGTGTTCGGCGAGGAAATCGCCGTCAATGCCATCAAGAACGGCGCCACGGACTACATTCCCAAGGACCAGTTGCCGCGCCTCGGCCCCGCCATCCGCCGCGCTTTGCGCGAAGTCCAGGAACGCCACGCCCTCAGGCAGGCCGATGAACAACTCCGCCGCAGCCAGCGGGAACTTGCCGAAATCGTCGCCTCCTCGGCCGACGCCATCATCGGCAAGGACCTCAACGGCGTCATCACCTCCTGGAACTTCGGCGCGGAAAAAATATTCGGGTATCGCGCGGATGAGGCCCGCGGCCATTCCATCACCATGCTGCTGCCGCCGGATCGCGCCGAGGAGGAGCAGCGCATTCTTGAACTCGTCCGCCGCGGCGAACGCGTCGAACCATTTGAAACTGTACGCGTACGCAAGGATGGCTCGCTCATTCACATCGCCGCCACCATTTCCCCGATCCGCAATGCCGAAGGCAAGGTCATCGGTGCCTCCAAAATCGCCCGCGACATCACCGCCAGCAAGCGCGCCGGCGAACTGTTGCGCGCCTCGGAGAATCTTTACCGCCTCCTTTTCGAAAGCAACCCCACCCCCACCCTCCTGTACGAGCAGGAAAGCCTCGCCTTCCTTTCCGTCAACGAGGCCGCCGTCCGCCACTACGGCTTCACCCGCGGCGAATTCGCGGCCATGAACCTGGAACACCTCGCCTTGCCCGGTGAAATCCCGCTCTTTGTGCAGAAGCTTTCCAGCCTGACCGCCGAAGCCGGCAATTCCGGCATCTGGCGCCATCGGAAAAAGGACGGCAAGCTCGCCGAAATGGAAATCACCTCGCATCCCGTCGTCCTGGCGGAGAAAAAGGCGTGGCTTTCCCTCGCCGTGGACGTCACCGAACGCCTCAGCCTCGAGGCCCAATTGCGCCAGTCCCAGAAAATGGAATCCGTTGGGCAGTTGGCGGGCGGCATCGCCC